>NZ_JBTVYK010000032.1:0-81130 GCF_054788135.1 Streptomyces sp. O3 | reverse complement strand
GCGCACGCCGGGGCGGTGTACGAGCTGGTCGGCGAGGCCGCGCTCGGCGGCGCGGAGCTGGCCGCGGCCGTCGGCGGCTCGTACGCCCCGAGCACGCTGGCCGACGCGCGCGAGGTCGCGGCCGGGTGGGTGGAACGCGACTTGCAGGTGCCGATGGTCGTCGGAACCTACTCGGCGATCGCGGGCGGCTTCCTGGACGGCACGGAACTCGGCGCCCGGCAGACCCTGCGAACCCTGCTCGGCCGGGCCCCCCGCCCAGCGGCCGAGATCTACGCGGCGACGGTAGCTGGCGAGCCCGAACACTGAGGGCGGCGCGGGCCCGGCGGCGTCATCGAACCGGCGGCGCCATCCCGCCGGGCCCGCCCATCGCGGGGCCGCCCATGCCGGGTCCAGGCATCCCTGGACCCGGCATCCCCGGACCTGGCATCCCCGGTCCGGGCAGGCCGCCCATCCGCTGGCGGGTCTGCTCCTCCTCCACCGCCCGGTGGATCATGTTCTTCAGACCCTCCGGGTCCGGCACATGCTTCAGCGTGAGCATGCCCTGCTCGGAGGCGGACTGGACGTTGAGGGTCCCCTCGCGCAGTATCCGCTCCCACAGCGTGGCCCGGAACGACACGTCGTTCACACGGGCGAGCGGGATGCTGCGGCCCGTCTTCGTCAGGAAGCCGCTGCGCTTGCAGACCCGCTTGGTGGTCAGGAAGTACACCGTGCTGCGCCACTTCAGCAGCGGGATCAGCCAGAACCACACCGAGGCGATCGCGGCCACGCCGAGCACCGCGTACGAGGCGTACTCGCCCCAGTCCTCGTCGAGCGGCAGCACCCACAGCAGTGCTCCGGCGACGATCCAGACGAGTACCAGGACGACGAACTCACCGACCATCTCGGTCCAGTGCTGCCGGGTGGCGTGCAGCAGTTCCTCGTCCTCGGCGATGTAGCGATCCGCGTATGACATGCGGGGATCGTGACACACCGAGGGCCGAGGCGGTACCGACGCCGACGCCTGCGTCTACGTCTACGCCTACGCCTACGGCAGGCTCGACGACAGCCGCGCCGCCGCCTCCGGCGTGAGCGTCAGGTCGGCCGCCGCGGCCGAGGCCCGGATCGTCTCCGGGCGGCTCGACCCAGGAATCGGCACGACGGCCGGTGACAGGGTGTGCAGCCAGGCCAGGCAGACCTGTTGCGGCGTCGCGCCCAGCTCCCGAGCGACCTCGTGGAACGCCCCGTAGGCGGGCTCGCCGCCGGGCAGCGCGGACGGACCGTCGAGCGAGCTGCGGGAGATCCCGCCGAGCGGGCTCCACGGCAGGAAGGCGAGCCCGAGCTCCGCGCACAGCCGCAGCTCGGGCTCGCTGTCGCGCACCTCGGGCGAGAAACGGTTCTGCACGGAGACCAGCCGGTCACCGAGCAGGGCGTGCGCCTCGCGGATCTGCGCGGTGTCCACGTTCGAGATCCCGGCCGCGCGGACGCTGCCCTCGTCCAGCAACTCGCGCAGCGCGCCCAGGGACTCGGCCCAGGGCACGTCCGGGTCCGGCTTGTGCAGCTGGTACAGCCCGATCGCGTCGACGCCGAGGCGCTTCAACGAGGCGTGGCAGGCGCGCTTCAGGTGCTCGGGGCTGCCGTCGACCGTCCAGGAGCCGTCACCGGGCCGCCCGCGTCCGCCCTTGGTCGCGACGAGCACACCGGAGGTGTCGCCGCCGTACCGCGCCAGGGCACGGGCGATCAACTCCTCGTTGTGGCCCGCCTCGTCCGCGTGCCAGTGGTACGAGTCGGCGGTGTCGATCAGCGTGACGCCAGCCTCCAGCGCCGCGTGCACGGTGGCGATGGCGCGGTCTTCGCCGGGACGCCCCTCGATGGACAGGGGCATGGCGCCGAGGCCGATCGCGCTGACGGCGGCGGAGCCGATGCTGCGGTACTGCACGGGTGTCGCTCCTTACAGGAAAACAGATCGGAGTCAGTCAGAACGGGTCCGGGGTCCAGGGGGCCAAGCGCTACGCAGGGAGCGCCTCGGCGATCGCCCCCGGCAGCCAGTCGGCGGTGTGCGAGAAGCGGAACCCCAGCTCCTCGGCGCGGGCGTTGCTCATCGCGTAGTGCCGGTCATACGAGAACGGCGACACATTCGCCGCGTCGACCCGGTAGACCGGTTCCCGCCCCGCCCGCGCGGCGATCAGGCCGCACAGCTCACGTACGTCCAGCGGCCCGTGCGAGCAGGCGTTGACCGGCCCGGTGAACTCGGCCCCCGCCGCCCACTGGAGTACGTCCGCGATCTCCCGGTGGTGGGTGAAGACCGTCGGCACGGTCTCGGCGTGCACGGCGATCTCCTCGCCCTTGAGGATGCGCTGTACGTAGTGGTCCAGACGCCCGGTGAACTCCTCGGCCCCACCGCCCAGCACGTGAGTGCTGCGTACGGAGGCGAACGGCAGCCCGCGCGGACCGCTCTCCCGCGTGAAGACCGCCTCCGACTGGCGCTTGCCCTCGGCGTAGTGCGCCTCCAGGAACGCGTCGTCGCCCCAGGGGAGTTCGGGCCGCACCGGCCAGGACTCCGGGTCCACCGTCGTCTCCGGCACCAGCGTGCCGGGGGCCGGGAGCCGTACGCCGCCGACGGCGTCGACGGTGCCGGTCGTCGCGGCCGCGGCCGCGGTGAGGGTCGCGGGGGCGTACACCTCGATGGTCGAGGTCATCACGTACCGCCCGGCCCGCCCGCCGAAAACGCGCGCGGCGATCGCCGCCTGGACCGGCGTGTAGCAGACCTGGTCGACGACCACGTCGAAGGTGCGGGAGCCGAGTGCCGAGGCGAGCGCCGCCTCGTCGTCGCGGTCGGCGACGAGGTGCGTGACGCCGGGAGGCGGTGCGGTGGAGCCGCGGTTGACGACGCTCACGTGGTGTCCCGCGGCGTGCAGCTGCTGGATCAGGCGCTTGCCGAAGTACCGGCTGCCGCCGATGACGCATATGTCGCTCATCAATCGCCTTTCACACTCGTGCCCCTGTCAGGCCACGAGCGTAGGTCAGCGCGTAGACGGCCGCATTGAACACATCACAGGGTCGCCGCACACCAGGGGAGTTCAGCTCTCCCCCTCCCCCTCCTCTGCCTCTGCCTCTGCCTCTGCCTCTGCCTCGTACAGCCTGCGGTACTTGGCGTTGCGCAGCTTCAGCAGTACGGAGGCGCCGACGGCCGCGACGAGCGAGCCGACGAACACGGCGGCCTTGACGGCCTCGGTCTGCGCGGGGTCGGGATAGGCCAGCTCCCCGATCAGCAGGGCGACAGTGAAGCCCACGCCGCCGAGCATCGCCAGGGCGAGCACGTCGGCCCAGGCCATATCGGGGTTGAGCTGGGCGCGGGTGAAGCGCGCGGCCAGATACGTACCGCCGAGGATGCCCACGGTCTTGCCGAGCGCCAGGCCGAGCGCGACGCCGAGGGGTTCGGCGCTGGTGAGTACGTCGGACACCGTACCGGCCGTGACCGTCACGCCCGCGGCGAAGAGGGCGAAGAGCGGGACGGCGAGCCCGGCTGACACCGGCCTGGCGAGGTGCACGATGTGCGCGGCCGTGCCCTTGCGGTGGGGGTCGTCGGAGCCGTGCCGGGTGATGCGCAGCAGCAGGCCGAACGCGACCCCGGCGACGGTGGCGTGTACGCCGCTGACGTACATCAGCGCCCAGACCGCGAGGACCAGCGGCAGATACCAGTACCAGCCCCGTACGCGTCGCACGTAGTGCAGCCAGAAGAAGAGGCCGAGGCCGAGTGCCGCGCCGCCCAGCGCCGCCAGATTGATCGTCGAGGTGAAGAAGACCGCGATGACGATGATGGCGCCCAGGTCGTCGACCACCGCCAGAGTGAGCAGGAAGACGCGCAGCGCGGCGGGCAGATGGGTGTTGATCACCGCCAGGACGCCGAGGGCGAAGGCGATGTCGGTGGCCATGGGGACGGCCCAGCCGTTCCAGGTGCCGCCGCCGGTCGTGGCGACCAGGCCGTACACGAGCGCCGGTACCACCATGCCGCTGAGCGCCGCGACGACCGGCAGCAGCGCCCGCGCGGCGGTGCTCAGCTCGCCGACGACGAGTTCGCGTTTGAGCTCGGCGCCCGCGACGAAGAAGAAGATCGCCAGCAGGCCGTCGGAGGTCCATTCGTGTACGGACAGGTCCAGTGGCCCGAAGCCGACATGGGTGTCGCGGACGGTCTCGTACGCGCCGCTCCACGGCGAGTTGGCCCAGATGAGCGCGGCCGCCGCGGCGGCGAGCAGGATCATGCCGCCGACCGTCTCGGTGCGCAGAACCTCCAGGACGACGCTGCGCTCGCGGCGCGGCGGCAGCCCGAAGAAGGGCGGCCAGCGGCCGCTGCCGCGGCCTTTCTCCGGGCGGTTCGCTCGCATGGCCGCTCCTCGGCGCCAGAGGGGTGCGGAGGGGTGCCGGTGGCCGACCTCCTCATGGTATCGAGCGAGGCCGGAGGCGGCGGCTCGGGCGAACGCCCGCCGCTGTCTCCGGCCCCGCCCGGCTGCCTGCACACCTCCTCGGGCGGGCAGCCGTCGGCTGCGCGGCTACTGGGAGTGCTGGCTCCGACGCTCCCGCCGCCGTGCCGAGACGACCAGCAGAGTGCCGCCCGCGGCAACCAGAGCGGTCGCCATCGAGCCGACCAGCACCAGCTCACCGGTCGATACACCAGCACCGGTGTCAGGCAGCTCACCACCGCCGGTACTACCGCTGGACCCATCCGTGGGGGTGGGGTCGGGCGATGGGTCCGGCGATGGATCCGGCGATGGATCCGGGGACGGGTCCGGGGATGGATCCGGAGACGGATCCGGCGATGGATCCGGAGACGGGTCCGGAGACGGGTCCGGGGATGGATCCGGAGACGGATCCGGCGATGGATCCGGCGATGGATCCGGGGACGGGTCCGGGGACGGGTCCGGGGACGGGTCCGGGGACGGGTCCGGAGACGGGTCCGGAGACGGGTCCGGAGACGGGTCCGGAGACGGGTCCGGCGATGGATCCGGAGACGGGTCCGGCGATGGATCCGGGGACGGATCCGGAGACGGATCCGGAGACGGATCCGGGGACGGGTCCGGAGACGGGTCCGGAGACGGGTCCGGAGACGGATCCGGGGACGGGTCCGGAGACGGGTCCGGAGACGGGTCCGGCGATGGATCCGGGGACGGGTCCGGCGATGGATCCGGAGACGGGTCCGGCGATGGATCCGGAGACGGATCCGGGGACGGATCCGGGTCACCGCAAGCTGGCAGGTTTCCGTTGAACGGGTAGGCGTGCAGTTCCTGCCCGCCCCCGGCCACAGACGTATGCGTCAGCGAACCAGCCGAGAAGAACCGGCCGTTCATGCCCGGCAGCGTCACCGTCGTCGTGCTCCCGGCGTTGCCCACCAGCACGCTGCCCGCGAACTGCCCACTGCCGGTCAGCTCGACCGCGGTCGCGTCCGGGAAGTTCCACAGCGTCCGCTCGCGCAGCCCGTCCGGCAGCCCCGCGATGTACGTGTTGATCGTCCGTGCCTCACCGGTGAGGTTGACCAGAACGGTCGCGCCCTCCGGGATGTCGTTGAAGGCGAAGCCCTGCGCGCCGCCGCTCCCGCTCACCAGGTCGAAGTCCACGTTGAAGACCTGGATCTCGGATGTGCCGTCGCCGGTGAAGACGGTCGTGTGACCGTTGTTGACCGCGGTGCCGGTCGCCTCCCTGGGCTCCTCGCCGTCGTACGCGTAACACTGGCTCGCCGCGGTCAGATCCAGCCGCAGCTGCTGATACGCGTCGACCGCGCCGGGGTCCGACACAGGCGTCGGGATGACCGTACCGCTGAGCCCGGCCCCGTACCGTACGACGCCGGAGACCTCGCCCTCCTCTGCCAGCAGCCGCTGCCCGGTGGCGACGCTGAGGTCCCCGCCGACGGAGAGGAAGTCCGTACCGTTGTCCGGCGGCACTCGGGAACCCACGCCCGCGACGCCCACGTTGTAGACCTGGGAGGCGCCGGCCGCCTTGTTCATGTCGAACTCACCGAGTACGACGACCTTCCCCTCGGCCTCCGCCGCACCCCGCCGGACGAGGAAGTCTCCGCCCACGAAGACGTTGATGTTGTTGTCCCGCCCGGCGATCGGGCCGTTGTTGAGTTCTGGATAGGGATCGGGGCAGTTGTCGCCCAGGCATGGTCCGAGCCCGTCCGGCAGCGGGTCCGCGAACCCCCAGGAGGCCAGCAGTCCTACGAGTACGGCCGCTCCGGCGACGGTCGCCGAGGCCGAGACGGTCCGGCGGCGCGCAAGCGATCTGCGACGCGTTGAACGCACATTCTTCATAGCGGAAAATATGCATAAATCAGACAGATCTGACGGCCCGACACGCGCCCGGCTCCCCCATACCCCTCACCGTCGACCGGCCCGATCACTCCGACGGCCGACACCGCAGACACCCCCGGCGCGCGCACACGCACACGCACACACGCACACGCACTTCCGTGTGACAGGCATCTCAAGGGCGGTCGGCCACCCCCCGCCACCTGGACGCATACAAAACATGCATCAGACATGCAGAAAAGCGGCTTGCGAGCAGGTTTCCGGCTGGATGTAATCCCTCCGCATGCAGGTTGCGTGCAAGCAATGGCGCACGCAAGTCACAAGGCGGGGAAATGTACGAGAGTTACCTGACGGAAAAGCTTGACGATCTGAAACGCGACGGCCAGTACCGTACGTTCGTAGAAATCAACCGTCACGCGAGCGCCTACCCGAAGGCCACCCGCCGCACCGCCGACGGGGGCGCGCAGCAGGTGACCGTATGGTGCAGCAACGACTACCTGGGGATGTCGCAGCACCCCAAGGTGGTCGACGCCATGCATCGCGCGATCGACGCGTACGGGGCCGGATCCGGCGGGTCGCGGAACATCGGCGGAACGCACGCCCACTACTCCGCCCTGGAATCGTCGCTCGCCGAGTGGCACGGCAAAGAATCCGCCCTGGTATTCCCCACGGGCTACAGCTCGAACGATGCGACACTGCGGTGTCTGCTCCGCCTGCTGCCCGACCCCATCGTGATATCGGACGAACTGAACCACGCTTCGATCATCAACGGCATTTGCAGCACAAAGGCGGACCGCACGATATTCCGCCATAACGACACGACCCATCTCGAAGAGATACTGTCCGCTCAGCCCCTGGACCGTCCGAAGATCGTCGTCTTCGAGTCCGTCTACTCGATGGACGGGGACGTCGCCCCCATCGAAGAGATCGTCAAGATCGCGCACGAGTACCGCGCGCTCACCTATCTCGACGAGGTACACGCGATCGGCATGTACGGGCCACGAGGTGCGGGGATGGCCGCGCAGCTGAACGTCGACCATCTCGTGGACATCATCCAGGGCACGATGGCCAAGGGGATCGGCGTCATCGGCGGCTACATCACCGGCTCGACCACTCTGGTCGACGCGGTGCGCAGCTTCGCCTCGGGGTTCATCTTCACCACCTCGCTGCCGCCCGCCGTCGTGGCGGCCTGCCGCGCCAGCGTGGACCATCTGAAGACCTCGGCCGCCGAACGAGAAGCGCTGCAACGCAAGACCGCCCACCTGCGAGCCGCCCTGGCGGAGGCCGGGATCGAGGTGATGCCGCAGAGCACGACGCACGTCCTGCCCGTCCTGATCGGGAACTCCGAGCTGTGCAAGCGGTCGGCCGCACGTCTCCTCGACGTACACGGCGTCTACCTCCAGCCGATCAACTCGCCGACGGTTCCGGTCGGCACCGAGCGCTTCCGCTCAACGTCACGCCGAACCACTCCGACGAGGACATAGCCCACTCGTTTCGCGCACGACCGACAGCGGCCCGCCGTGCCCTTCGCCGGGGTCGAGGAGTCCGTACGGCTCCAGCGCCTGCTCAACGAGATCGAACAGACAGCCCGGTCGACCGAACCGGCCCGCTACTTCCCCGACGGTCGGCAGGTCACCACCGAAACGGACTTGGAACGCCTCGGATGAGCGCCACACAGAAACCACCCGCCGCCACGTCCCCGGCCGCCGCTCCCCCGGCCGCCGCTCCGCAACCTCCCGGCACTCACGGCAAGTTCATCCCGCTGCTGGCGCTGGGCACGTTCGCGCTGGGGGTGGACGCGTACGTGATGGCCGGGCTGCTCCCGCATGTGTCGAAGGACCTGCACATCTCGGCCTCGTCGGCCGGGCAGATGGTCACCGTCTTCACGCTCTGCTACGCGCTGGGCGGCCCGGTCTTCGCCACCCTGCTCGCCAAACGGTCGGCGAAGGCGGTGCTCGCGGTGGCGCTGTCGGTCTTCACCGTCGGCAACGCGCTGACCGCCCTCGCCCCCACCCTGGCGGTCCTGCTGATCGCCCGCGCGGTGGCGGGCGTCGGCGCGGGCGTGTACTCACCCGTGGCCGCCGCCACGGCCGCTAGCCTCACCACCCCGGAACGGCGCGGCCGCGCGCTCGCCACCATCATGGGCGGACTGAGCATCGGGACGGTGATCGGCGTCCCGGTCGGCATGCTCCTCGCGTCGCACATGGGGTGGCGCGGCACGCTGTGGCTGATCACCGCGCTGGGCGCGGTCGCGCTGGTCGGCATCGTACGGCTGCCGAGGATCGAGGTGAGCCCGCCGCCTCCGCTGGGGCAGCGGGTACGCGCGCTCGCCAACGGCCGGGTGGCCGGGATCGTCTCGGTCTCGCTCCTCGGCGGCATCGCCAGCCTGGGGCTTTACACCTACCTCGCCGAGTTCCTCGCCGACGCCGCCCACACCGACCAGACCGTCTGGGCCATGTGGGCCTGGGGCGCGGGAGGCATCGTCGGCAGCCTCCTCATCGGTCCCGTCGTGGACCGGACCCGCCGCCCCTTCGCCGCGGTCACCTGCGTCCTGGTGCTCATCGTGGCGAGCCAGTTCGTGCTGCCCGCCGCCGCGCACGCCGCCGCGGCCTGGGCCGTCGCGCCGCTGGTGATCTGGGGCGCGGCCGGATGGGCCGTACAGGTGCCGCAGCAGCACCAGCTCATCGCCGCCCAGCCCGAACAGGCCACGGTCGCCGTCTCGCTGAACAGTTCCGCCGTCTATCTCGGCAGCGGCATCGGGTCCGCGCTCGGCGGCGTCGTACTGGGTCTCGGCGCGACCCCGGCCGCGCTGCCGTACTACACGGGCGCGCTCACCGTGCTCGCCCTCGTCCTGCATCTGACCGTGGTGCGCGGCGCCGTACGACGGGGACAGCGGGCCGCCGCCGGACCCTCCTGATCTAGGTCACACCACCCTGATCAGGGCAAACAGCCGCAACTGGCTAGCATTGCCCCCATGGATATCGGTCTGCGTCATCTGCGATGTTTCCTCACCCTGGCGGAGGAACAGCACTTCACCTGGGCCGCCGACCGCCTCGGCGTCTCGCAGCCCACACTCAGTCGGCACATCCAGCGCCTGGAGGGAACGCTCGGCCGTACCCTGATCGACCGCAGCACCCGTCACCCGCGCCTCACCGCGGAAGGACGCCGCCTACAGGCCGATCTCCAGCTCCTGCTGCCCCAGCTGGAGACGGCACTCCGGCCCACCGAGCCGCAGCTCTCGCTGCGGCTCGGCTACGCCTGGGGCTTCCCGCTCCAGCGCGGCCGTCAGGCGCAGGCCACGCTGGAGCGGCGGCACCTCGTCCTGGTGCAGACCGTACGCCGGGACGACCGCACCGCCGGGCTGCGCGAGGGCGCCGTCGACGCGGCCCTGCTCTGGGGAACCGTCCGCGATCCGCGCCTGGTCACCACCGAAGTCCTGCGGGAGCCGCATATCGCGGCGGTCGCCCGGAGCTCAACGCTGGCGGTGCGCGAGCGCGTCACCTGGCGTGAGCTCGGGCGCCGCTGTCTCATCGTCAACACCGTCAGCGGCACGCTCACCCCGCAGGACTGGCCGCCCGACGCCGCCCCCGAGATCGGCGCGGAGACCTCCAACATCGAGGAGTACCTGCACGCCGTCGCCGGTCGGCGCGGCGTCGGCGTGCTCCCCGCGTCCGTAGCCGCCCAGCACCCGGACCCGGACATCCTCTACCTGCCGCTCACCGGCGCCCCGCCCGCCGTCCTCACCTACGCCTATCCCCGCACCAACCCGCACCCCTACGCCGCGACCTTCGGCAGCGCCCTACGGCAAGGCCGACCCACCGACCGCCCAGTCGACCGCCAAGTCGACCGCCAAGTCGACCGCCCAACCGTCACACAGGGTCCGAGCCGGAAGATCACTGCGGGAAGATAGGCGGGGGTCCGCCCAGCATCCAGCGGGACGGCGGGACGGCGGGGCGACAGAACGCCGGGACGCCGGGACGCCCGGAAGAACAGACGCGATCAAGTCAGGGGAGGGGCGGCGTGACAGGCGGGACGGCTCGACTGCGAGTACCGGTGGGCGAGGACGCGGAGCGGTGGGTCACCCGCGTGGGGTGCCGCCGCGTCCTGTTCATCGTGCACAACGTGACGTCCGCGACCCGCCTGCTGGACGTGCTTCCGCTGTTTCACAGCGACGTTCGCGTGCAGATGTTCGCCACCTGCACGGGCTCGTCTCCGTTCCTCGCCGGGGTGCCCGAGTTGCTGGCTCAGGCAGGGCTGCCCGTCCTCCCCTGGGAACAGGCCAAGGACACGGCGTTCGACCTGGCGGTGTCCGCGAGCTACGGCGGAGAACTAGGGTCTATACGCGGCAAATTGGCCGTAATATCCCATGGAGTTGGATATAATAAGAAGCTAGCCACACCGAACACCGAACACCGAACACCGAACACCGAACACCGAACACCGAACACCAGACACCGGACACCGGACACCAGACACCAGACACCAGACACCAGACACCGGTATTCGGTCTCGCGCCGGACTGGCTCCTGGAGGACGGGCGTCCACTCGCGACCGCCACGGTGCTCTCCCACCCCGAACAGCTGAAGAGGCTGCGCGCGGCCTGCCCCGAAGCGGCGCCCACCGCGGTACTCGCCGGGGACCCCTGCTATGACCGCGTCCTCGCCGCCCTCCCCCAACGCGACCGTTTCCGCCGCGCCTTGGGGGTGGGACCCGGCCAGCGGCTGATCGTCGCCAGCTCGACCTGGGCGCCGCGCTCCCTCTTCGGCGGCGGATCGGACGATCTGCTGCCCTGGCTGCTGTCCCACCTGGCGACGGATCTGCCGACCGATGAGTACCGGACGGCCGCCGTTCTTCATCCGAACATCTGGTACGGCCACGGCCCCGGCCAGGTCCGTGCCTGGCTGGACACCGCGCGGCGAGCGGGCGTCGAGGCGATCCCGCCGCTCGACGGGTGGCGACAGGCCCTGATCGCCGCCGACTGCGTACTCGGGGACCACTCCAGCGTCACCTACTACGCGGCGTCCATCGGCATCCCCGTACTCCTCGGAGCGTTCCCCCTGGAAGACCTCGACCCGCACTCCCCGGTAGCCGCCCTCGGCCGTACGGCGCCCCGCCTCCTCCCCCGCGGGAACCTCCGCGCGCAGATCGACCGGGCCATCGCCTCGCACGACCCCGACCGCTACAAGGAACTGGCGGAGCAGACCAGTTCGTCACCCGGAGAGTCGGCCGCCCTGCTGCGCCGCCTCTTCTACGGCCTCATGGGCCTGCCCGAGCCCGAAGGGCACCCGGCGCTGCTCGACCCGCTGCCGCTGCCGCCGTACCTCCCCGCCCGCGTCACCGCGCCGGTCCGCGTCCTCGTACGGCGGATCAGCTCGGACCCGCCGGAAGTCGCCCTCGTACGCTACGCCGTCGTGGGCGACGAACCCGACCCGGCGGAAGACCCCGCGGCGCAGGCCGACTCCGCGCACACGGTGGCCGACGAGGACACACGGGAGACCGGGCGACTGCGCGTCGCCGACATCGTCGTACAGCGTGCGGCCGGGGACGACCCGCGGCTCGGCCCGCCGGCGGCCTGGGCGCCGGAGGCGCTCGACCGTTATCCGTACTGCGGGCTGGTCGCCTTCGTCGACGGCCCGGACCGCTGTGTCGTGGGCACCCGCGCGGGAGACCTCGTACGGCTGTCCGCCGCCAGGGGACGCGACGGGCGGCCCGACCTGTGCGATCCCGCCGTCTACGCGTCCGCGCTCTACGCCTGGATCGCGAGCGGCAGGCCCTTGGCGCTGGCCGCCCCCGAGATCACCGTGCGCACGGGCGCGACGGCGCACCGCGTCGCCGTAGAACCGCTCTCTCCCCGCACGCCGTAAGTCGGCCGCGCACACCGTGAGGACCGCGCCGCCGCGGGACGGCCGCGGGGCCGTAAGTCGGCCCGCGCAACCGCAAGTCGGCCCGCGCAGGCCGTGGGTCGGCCGCTCACTCCTCCAGCTCGGCCAGCCGCGCCCGCACCCGTTCGAGACCGGCCGGGTCCTCGTTCCGCTCGAAGCACGTGACAGCGGCGCGCAGATCTTCCGCTTCCTGCGGCGGGCGGCCAGCACGGCGATGACACTCGGCCCTCGCCACGAGGGCGTCGGCGAGCTGAAGCCCCGCGCCCGCCTCGGTCATGGCCTTGACGGCCTCGTCCAGGCACACCCGCGCGAGGTCCGCGTCTCCCGATTCCAGGTGGGCGTCACCCAGACTCATATAGACCCGGCCTTCGTTGTAGGGGTCGCCGCCCGGCAGGTCCCGGAACTCCGCGAGAGCCTCGTTCAGCCGGGCGACGGCCGCGGGGAAGCGCCGCCGCCTGGTCTGGGCGCGGCCGCTGTGGTGCTTCAGCAGGGCGACAGCGCGGGGCTTGTCGTCCCAGCCGTCCTCACCGGGACCGATACGGTCCAGGATCCGCCACGCCTCCTCGAAACACCGCTGGGCCGCCTCGAAGTCCCACTGTCTGAGGCGGAGCAGCCCCAGCGCCTCGACGGCGGTCGCCTCCCCGCGATGGTGGCCGCAGGCCCGGTCCGCGGCCCTGGCCTCCCCGAGGGCTTCCTCGGCGTCGCCCGCCTGCCCGAGTCCCAGATAGCCGAAGGCGAGTTGCGTCCACATGCGGCCCACGGCACGCGGATCGCCGAACTCCTCCGCGTCGCGCCGCGCGGCCTCGACACCGTACAGATGCGTGTCGACCCACTGCGCGTGGAAACCGAGCAGCAGGTGCAGCCCCCACAGGGCCTCGCACAGCTGCCATACGAGGTCGTGGAAGCCGTGGTGCGCGGCGGCCTTGATGACGGCCGCGAGGTTCTCCCGCTCACCGCGCAGTTCCGTCAGCGCGCGTTTGCCGTCCGCCCGGTCGCGGTGTTCCGGAAGGACGAGCCGCCGGTAGGCGGGGCCGAGCCGCCACCGCAGCGGCATGACCCGGAAGTCCGCGCCCGCCGCGAAGCGCAGATGCGCGACCGCCACCCGGCGGACCGCCGCGGCCATGCGGCCGTGACCGTCCTCAGCGTCCGCGAGCCCGCGGGCGTGCGCTCGGGTCAGGTCGTGGAACCGGTAGCGCTCCTCCCCGACCTCCTCCAGCAGATGCACGCGGGCCAGCTGCTCAAGGAGCGCCCGTGCTTCGGCCTCTCCGACGTCGGCGGCGTGCGCGGCGCACATGACGCTCACCGTAGGCCACGCCCACACCGCGATCGCGCGGTACAAGGCGGCGCACTCGGGCGTCAGTTCGCCGTAGGAGACATCGTGGACGAGCCGGACGGGATCCGCTGGAGTCCCCGAGCCGTCGGAGTTCCCCTCTCGCACGGCGGCGCCTCCCTGATCGTGGCCATGGATCCGGTCGGACAGCTGTCGTGCGACACGCTCCCAGGTCAGGTGCTCCCGGTAGGCCATGCTGGCGCCCGTGGCGCACACCGCAAGAGGAATCCCGCCCGTGCCCTCCGCCACGGCACGGACCGTCGCGTCCGACGCCGGAGGGCGGCCGCGTCCGACGACGCGCCTGAGCAGGCTGGCGGAGTCCTCGTCCGACAGCGGCCGCAGGGACAACGGCCGAGCCCCGTGCTCGCCCACGAGGCGCTCCAGCCGATGCCGGCTGGTCACCAGGACGAGACAACCCGGCGCGGCGGGAAGAAGCGGAACGACCTGGGCGTCGTTACGGGCGTTGTCCAGGACGACGATCATGCGCCGGTCGGCCATGCGGTCGCGGTAGAGGTCCCTCTGCCGCGCCTCGTCGCCCGGAATCATGGCGGCCGGAACCCCGAGCCGCTCCAGAAACCGCACGAACACATCGGAAGGCGAAAGTTCCGTACCCGAGGCGCTGTTCAGGTCCACGAACAGGACACCGTCGGGAAACCTCTCCCCCAGTTCATAGGAACACTGGACTGCGGCGGCGGTCTTGCCGATGCCTCCCGGCCCGGTGAGCACGGCGATCGTGGGCGCGCCCGTCGCCCGGCTCTCCTCGTCCAGCAGCGCCGTGATCCACGCGAGCACCTCCGCGCGGTCGGTGAACACCGCACTCGCCGGCGGCAGCATCCGCGGACGAGAGCCGCCGTACGCCGTGGCGGGCAGGGCCCGCGGCGTCAGCCACGAGGCATCACGGATCCAGTCCGTCACCTCACGCGCGAGCTCCGGTGAGCTGCGGGCGATGTCCATCAGCTGTAACGCCGCGGCCGTCCGCTCGGGCTCGGTGACGGGCAGAGCAGGCCGACCCGAACCGCCCCCGCCATCAGCTCCGCCATCAGCCCTGGCGTCAGCTCCGCCATCAGCCCCGCCATCAGCCCCGGCGTCACGGCTCAGCAGGTCGTAAAGCCTCTCGGAGACCCGCCTGCCCGCCTCCCCGCCCGCTCCGGACAGAGCCCCCGAAGCGACCGTACCGACAGCCGAAAGCGCCATGCCCATCAACAGTTCCACCCTGGACCCCCTCCCCCCAACTCACCGTCCCCGCAATGGTATCGACGAGCCCAGAAGGCCGGACCGCATGCGAAGGAAAGCGCCCCGAAGGGGCGGGCCGGGCTTCTGCCGGATGGTCAGAGCAGCTTCAGGGCCAGGGCAGCTTCAGGGCAGCTGAGGCACTCGGAACCGGCGGCGATACTCCGTCGGCGTCGTGTCCAGGCGGCGTCGGAAGGCTCGTACCAGCGTGTCCGTCGTTCCGAACCCGCAGCTGGACGCGATGTGTTCGAGGGTGGCGTCGGAGGACTCAAGCTGGTGGCGGGCCTTCTCCACCCGGACCGCTTCGATATAGGCGTGCGGGGTCGTGCCCAGCTCGGTCTTGAAGAGCCGGGTCAGATGCCGGTCGCTGACGTGGGCGTACGCGGCGAGGTCGACGACCGTGAGCGGCTCGTCGATGTTCCGCAGGATGTGGTGGCGTAGGTCTTCGACGCGTCGCGTCGCGGACACCTGCTCCAGCGGGACGCTGAACTGGCTCTGCCCGCTGGGACGTTTGAGGTACATCACGAGCTGCCGGGCGACGCGCAGGGCGACCGCTTCGCCGAGGTCGTCGGCGATCAGCGCGAGTGACAGATCGAGGCAGGCGCTGATCCCGGCCCCGGTCCACACATCGCCCTCACGGATGAAGATCGGATCGGCGTCGACCTCCACCTCAGGGTGGTCGGCGGCCAGTTGCCGCGCCGTGGACCAGTGGGTGGTGGCGCGCTTGCCGTCGAGGAGCCCGGCGGCGGCGAGCAGATGCGCTCCCACGCACACGGACGCGATCCGGTGCGTCCGCGCGCTGAGGGCCTTCACCCAGTCGACCAGGTCCGGGTCGACCACGGGGTGGATGTGCTGGTCGTCGTCGATCTCCACCGCTCCGGGCACGATGAGCGTGTCGATACTCCGGGAGGCGGCCTCCTGGAAGGTGAGGTCCGGGAGGATGCGGACCCCCGCGCCGGTCGTGACGGGATCCATGGTCCGCGACGCGAGGGCGACCTGATAGCCCGCCGCTTCCTCGGTCTCGCGCAGGGCCAGGGCGAACACCTCCGGCGGCCCGGTGACATCGAGCAGGTCGACGCCTTCGAAGAGCACGATGACGATCAGTCGCTTGGCGGTGTCCGGCACATTTCCCCCTGATCGGCCGCGGGTCACGGGTCATGGGTCATGGGCCACCGCCCATGGTGCATGGTGCACGCGTCATCGCTGCCGCCTGCCCGTGGGCCGTCGACTGCCGCCCCGCGACGTGTCGGTTTCTGCATATTAGACGTCATTGCTGACGTTGAGACTCGGCCATAGCGTTTTCCTCGCAGCTCACCGGACCGTCGGGCTGCGCCCCTCACCCGTGACCTGAAGGTGGTACACCCATGTCCCGAACCACGCTGCGCGAGCTCAACGGCTTCGATCAGGCAACCGCGAAGCTGGCCGACTCGACGCTGATCCTGATCGACTTCCAGAACACCTACACCCAGGGCGTCATGGAACTCGACGGCTGGGAGAAGTCCCTTGAGGCCGCCGCGCAGCTGCTGACTCGGGCGCGCCAGGCGGGGGCGAAGGTCGTCCACGTCATGAACGACGGCGGCGAGGGCACTCCGTACGACATCCGGGCGGAGATCGGCCAGATCCACCCGCGCGTAGCGCCGATCGACGGTGAACCGGTGGTCGTCAAGCAGGCCCCGAACGCGTTTGTGGGCACCGACCTGGACACCCACGTCCCGGAGGGCCAGGACGTCGTCATCGCGGGCTGGATGACGCACATGTGCGTGGCGTTCACGGCGCAGGGCGCGTTCCTCCGCGGCAACCGCCCCACAGTCCCCGCCGACGCCACCGCGACCCGTTCGCTCCCGGTCGCGGGCACCGACATCGAGGCATGCCAGATCCACTACAGCAGCCTCGCCACCATCGCCGACCTGTACGGGGTCGTCGTTCCCTCGCAGAAGGAGATCATCTGATGAAGCCGCTGCGGTCAGCCGCCGCGCTCGGTGTCGCCGCCGTACTCGCCGCCACTGTGACGGCGTGCGGCGGCGACTCCCAGGCCGCCCCGGCCACCGACAAGGACGACAAGAAGGCCTCGCCCACCGCCACCGCCACCGCCACCGCCACCGCCACCGCCACCGCCGAGCGAAACGTCGCGAAGGACACGACGACGCTGCGGCAGCTCAACAAGATGGACGAGACTCCGGCGACGCTGTCCAACGCGACGCTGATCCTCGTCGACTATCAGAACACCTACACCGAGGGTGTGATGGAGCTCGACGGATGGCGCGAGGCGGTGAAGAACACCAAGACCCTGCTGGAGCGCGCCCGGAAGGCGGACACACCGGTCATCCACATCGTCGACAAGGGCTACGACCTCGACTCCGAGGCGGGCCAGATCATCCCCGACCTCGAACCGGCCAAGGGCGAGCCCGTCGTCGTGAAGTCCGTCCCCAACGGCTTCCACCAGACGAATCTCGCCGACGAGGTCAAGAAGACCGGCCGCGAGAACGTCATCATCGCCGGATTCATGACGAACATGTGCACCCTGTTCACCACCCAGGGCGCCTTCCTCAACGGCTACAACCCGACCGTGGTGGGCGACGCCTCCGCGACCCGGCCACTGCCGCTGAACGGCAACCCGAACGGCATTCCCGCCGAGCAGGTGCATCAGTCCGCGCTGGCCACGGTGCAGGATCTGTACGGCGTCGTGGTCCCCAAGCAGAGCGACCTCAAGTAGGCAGGTAGGACGGTAGATCGACGGTCGCGCCCCCGGACGTCTGCCCCGTCAGAAAGTAGTCGCGCCCTCATAGGCCTGCACCCGCACAGGCCCGCAGGCAGGTGACGCGGCGGCGCCCCGGCCGACCTAGACCTGGCGGTCGGCGTCGGCCACGCACAACACAAGACCCCAGGTCACGAGCTACATAACCTGGGGTCCCAGTAGAGCCGCCTTCGGGATTCGAACCCGAGACCTACGCATTACGAGTTTACCGATCTTGCTCCCTGAACGTCCGCGCACGTCCGCTGCACGCCCTCTGAACAGGCTGATCAGCACCGCTGGACTGAGGTGGACGAGAGCGGACGTTCAGGGAGCGAGCAGCATTCGAGACCACAACTGAGACCGCCTGTGGGGCCCACCATGTTCGCTCTCCCAGGACGTCCTTCCAGCGATGGCGCACCCAGCCGCCCAGGAGAGAAGCTCGCAGCCCGCGCGTACGCCCGGACGCTCGTTTCGGCCACCGTGCGAAGCTGGAGAGGTCGGAGCACCATCCGGGCCAGCGAAGGAGGGCGCGCGTGCCGCAGGCCAGTCCGCGGGGTACGTACATGCAGATCTCGGAGTCACTGCGCCAGAAGATCGCCAAGGGCAAGATCAGTGAGGCGCTGCCATCCGAGGCAGAGCTGATGGCCGCGTACGGGGTCGGCCGTAGCACGGTCGGGCGTGCGCTCAAGGCTCTGAAAGCTGAGGGGGTCATCGAGTCCGTCCAGGGCGCTGGATGGTTCGTCGCGGGCACTGGTGACCGCCGTCCGCTCGTCGACAAGGTGACGGATCTACTCAGAGGTGAAGGGGTTGAAGTGGGCGACGCCTTCCCCTCTGAGAACGAGCTGTGCAAGAGGTTCAACGTGTCGCGCACCGCGGTGCGCAGCGCCATCGCACAGATGGAAGGACAGGGGCTCATCGAGATGGGCCCGAACCGCCGACGGAGGGTTCGCACCCTCCCTGCCGGGATGGGGGCCCCGTAGTCGTGACCACCTTGGATCTCACCCAACAGGCCTATGGCCTTGCCGATTCTCTACTGTCTGAGCCGCTGCCACGCCGTTGGTCTCACTCTCTCGGGGTCGCCGAACGCGCTCGCTCGCTTCGGCCGATCCTCGGGCAGGACGCTCCGGTGATGGAGGCCGCGGCCGTGCTGCATGACATCGGCTACTCACCCCAGATCGCGACTACCGGGTTCCACCCGCTCGACGGAGCCCGATTCCTGCGCGACCAGGAGGGCGTGGACGAACGGGTCGTCCGGCTGGTGGCGCACCACTCTTGCGCACGGCTTGAGGCCGAGGAGCGGGGGCTCCGCGAGGAGCTGGAAGCCGAGTTCGACTTGGAACAGCCGGTGCTTGTCGACGCGCTGTTGTTCTGTGACATGACGACCACGCCCGACGGGGGGTGCACCACCTCCGAGGCTCGTGTTGCGGAGATCGTGGGGCGCTACGGCCCTGACACGATCGTGGGTCGCTTCATCCAGCGCGCGGCACCCGAGATCCACGCGGCCGTCGGACGGGTCGAAGCCCGGCTGAGCGCTGCGCAAGCCGCCGGTCAGCCGATGTAAGGCGTGGCGCGCGACATGTCGAGTCCGTGTGTGATGCGGAGACGCATGGACTCGTGGATGTTCAGGGCGTCAAGGTCCGCTGGGGAGACCCAGCGGACCTCTTTCGATTCGGAGCTGGTGCGCAGCGTGCCGCTGACCGGCCGGGCCCGGAAGCAGATCGAAAACTGCTGACGCACCTCTCCGTCGTCGTACGCCATGACGTGCTGCGGGTCGGTGTAGAGACCCACGATGTCTTCGACGACCACAGAGATCCCGGTCTCTTCTTCCACCTCCCGTACGACCGTCTGAGCGACGCTCTCGCCGACGTCGTGGCCGCCGCCCGGCAGAGCCCACAAGTCGTTGTCGGTCTTGTGGATGAGCAGAACGCTCCCGCGCTCATCCCGTACGACCGCGGTGACGGAAGGCACGACTGAGTTGGCCTTGGGGGCGTTCGGGTCGCGGAAGTAGTCGATACGGCTCATGGGGTCGCACCTTCGTAGTCGGTGGGTGAGGTGATCCTGCGTGCGGTCTCCCAGACACGTTCCACGCTCTCCGCGTAGGTGTCGAACAGCTCTCCACCTGGGACGCGCTGGAGATGCAGTACCGGAGCCATGTACGCGCCCACTCCGTAGACGTGGCCGTTCGCCAGCAGCTCGTTGTCGACACGGTAAATGGAGTTGTACAGGGTCGTGTTGTGGAGCCTGAACTCCACGCTGGGGAGACGGAAAAGCGGTGCGTAGTTGACCAGGGCGTTCCGGATCTTGCCTGCCATGGCCGCTCCGATGCCTTCGTCTTCGCCTCGGACGGCAACGGCCTGGCTGCTGGGGTCGCCCATGATGAACCGCACGGGGACTCCGTCGGCCGACTTCTCTCGTACGAGTCGGTGAAAGCGCGGGTCCTCGGTCAGCCAGAAACCCGAGTAGACCAGCACGTCAAAGTGGCTGACCGCATTCGAGTACAGCTTCGCCCATGCGTCCTGCGGGACGACGGAACGGTGGGGGTAGAGCTTCAGCACCTCTGAATCGCTGGACGTGGTCACCTCTTCGGAGGTTCGTTCATCGGGCCAGAGGTACGAGACCTCGCGCCGCACGATCGAGGCCATGGCGTACTGATGTCGCCTGTACGGCTTGCGGTTCGGCTCGGAGATCCAGCGATCAACCGTCTTGGGGGACACCCCCAGACGGTCCGCGACCTGCTTCAACTTGAGGCCGGTCGCCACGATCGCCCCCCGAAGTCTCTCGTTCGCCATGCGGCCGCTCCCGGCTAGGACGTCCTGGGACGACTTTGACTCTAGCGAGTCGGGCGCAAGTCGTACATGCACGGAGTTCAACGTCCTTTGCTCCGTTGCCAAGCTGGTCATGTCGCTGATCGAGGCGGCAGGTCCGACATCCAGAACCCCGACGGGTTGACGGGGCGGAACCGACACGGCACGATGAGGGACATGTAATACATGCGCCGCTTCGGCGGTGTGCGCCACCTGTACGACCTGCACCACCGGTTCGGGATTGCCCGGCAGGAAGGCGGCTTCGGCCGTACGCCGCAGGGCCCTGAGCTGGTCGTTCCTTGAGAACTGAATAGGTGGGTCCCGTCTCCCCGAGTCGAAAAGACGGACCGCGCGGACCGCGTCCGTGCATCGACTTCCGCGGCGGCTTGCGTCGCGGCCGGTTGCCTCCGCTGCTCGTGCGGCCCTGTGCCGTACGAGCAGCGCCGAGGGGAGCCGGAAGAGTTCCGGACCCGTTTCTGTGAGGGGGATTCCCATGCTGCTCGCCATTGGTGACGTCGTCCGTATCCGCAGTGACAAGACGCTGGGCACGGTGGCCGGTGTCGCTCAGCACCGCGGCGGCAACGTCATCGACGTCCAGTTGAACGGCAACACGCTCCGTCCGGTCCGCCCCGCCGACGTCGAGGTGGTGGCCCGCGGCTTCAAGACGATGACCGGCGCCCGCGCGGTCGTCACGCTGCTCGTCTTCGTACTCGGTTTCGTCGCCGCGTACGTGAACGCCCGCTACGCGGCCGGTCTCGGCGCGAACTGGTCGTTCCTGTTCTTCGTGGCCTTCGTCTCGTTCACCAGCGTCTCCGGCGGCCTGGCCAGCCTGGTCAACCGCTCGCGCCGGATCCGGGTCTGACGCCCGGCTCCCGCTTGCCGGGCTGGTCGCTCTCTCGCCAAAGACCGCGACCGCACCGGCTCTCCGTCCCTTCGACTTCAGGAGAACTCCCATGCGTGCGTACGTGGGCGGCCATCGGGCCGTCAGTGAACTCGACTTCGTGGAACTGGCCCTGGGCACCCCGCCTGAGCTGTGGCTCGGGGCGGAGGGCGAAAGCGAGACGGAGCGTGCGGCCCGTCTGGACGCGGCCCGCGACATCCTCGCGGACAACCCCGGCTTGCCCGACCGGGTGAGCGCGGTCGCCGCCCAGGCGGTGGAGGCGTTCGCCCCGGAGCTGTTCAACGTCGTGCCGCTGGCACGGTCGGCCCGCCGTCATGCGGCGGGCAAGGGGGTGGCGGCATGAGGGCCCCCGCTCCCGCTTCCGGTTTTCTGGCGGACCACAGGGGCAAGCCCAAGCCCGTCTTCGGGATGCCGCTTCCCGTGGAGCTGGCCCGCCTGGGCCTGGCCTTTCACGAGGCCGGGCACGCGGTTCTGTGCCTGGCCTACGGCAGGCACGTGGCGACCAGTGAGGTCGTCGTGTGGGAAACCGAGGATGGCTGGGCCATGGTGGGCAACACCGCCCACCAGTCGCCGAGCACCCCGCCGTGGCAGTACGCGGCGATGTGCGCGGCCGGGGAGATCGCCCATGTGCAGTACCTGATGGCGTACGGGCTGTGGACGCCTCAGCGTGCTTATGCCTGCACGGCCGACCACGACCGCGAGCAGGCCATCGACATGCTCGCCGAGTCCGGCTACCGGCTCGGGCGTGACCGGGTTCCCGCGGGCGGCAAGTCCTGGGGGATGGTGCGCGGGATGGCCCGTCGCAAGGTCGGCTACCTGTGGCGCGAGATCCGCACCGTGGCGCACGCCATGGATGAGCGCACCGTGTTGACCGGTGACGAGATCGCCGCGCTGACCGGCCTGCCCAACCCTCCGCGCGAGGGGGTGGCGGCATGAGCCTGAAGCGCAGGGGCCGCGCCGCTCTGGTGCTGGCGCTGGTCGTGGTGGTCGCCATGGCGTTTCGGGTGTCGTGGAACGCGTTGCGGGACATCGCGGGCGCGGTCGGCGCGGACGCGACCGCGGCGACGCTGTACCCGTTCGTGGTCGACGGGCTGATGACTCTGGCCCTGGTCGCCGCTCTCGTGCTGTCCGGCCGGGACCGGACGTTCGCGCTGCGGGTGCTGGGCACCTACACCGCGGCCTCCCTGGTCCTCAACTACGTGCACGGCCTGGTGCCGGAGCTGCACGGCCGTACGGTCGACTGGACCCGGCTCGCCGACTGGGACCCCGCCAACTGGGCTCTGGTGCTGCTGGCGACATCGCTGCCGGTCGGGTCGATCTACTTCGGATCGGATCTGGTCGCCAAGGTGCTGCACCACCGGCCCGCCCCGATCACTCCGCCGACTGTGAATGCGGAGGAATCGACCCAGTCTGGAAGTAATCGGTCTACGGCTGAGCGGGAGGAATCGACCCCGGAGTCCGTGCCCGCGAACCCGGTCGCGATGCCGCGTCCGGTGCCGGTCGGGTTCGTGAAGTCGGCTCTCGCGTTCAAGCCCGCGCCCGCGATCGATCCTGCACCGGCCGAGCCCTCCCCGATCGACCAGGGCGACCAAGGCGAGCCGGTCGCACAGCGTGCGGCGGCCGCGGAATCGACCCGCCCGCGCCGGGCGACTGGCCGGGTACCCGAAGTGGCCCGGTCGCCTCGCCCTAAGCGCACCTCCGCCCAGTTGCTCGCTGAGGCGCGTGCGGTGACGGCCGACTGGCCGGTGGAGCGGCTGACGGCGGAGGGCATCCGCCTGGCCGTGCGCACCTCCCCGAAGAACGCCCGCACCCTGCGGGACACGCTGCGCGACGAACGCGCCGCCGCGCCGCCTGCCTCCGCGGCTGAGGCTGAGGGGGTGGCGGCATGAGTGCTTGGGCTGCGTTGCTGCTCGCCGCGGCGCCGCTGGGTGCGGGGTGGGCGGTGCATGTGTGGTGGCTGCACGGCCGCCTGAACACCGCCCGCCGTGACCCGCTGACCGGGCTACGTACCCGTGACGGCTTCACCCGCCGTGCCACGGTCCTGCTCAGGGACCCGCGCGCGGTCGTGGTGCTGGCCGACGTCGACCGCTTCAAGCAGATCAACGACCGGTTCGGGCATGCGGCCGGGGACGCGCTGCTGAAGGCGACCGCGGACCGGCTCGCCCACCACGTCGGCCGCTCCGGGGCCGCCGGACGGCTCGGGGGTGATGAGTTCGCCGCCGTCGTCATCGACGACCACGGCACCGCCGCGGACCTGCTCACCGTGCTGCACGGAGTACTGGCCCGCCCGGTCGAGGGCCAGGACCCCGCCGCGCGCACCACGGTGTCGCTGGGCTGGGTACGGGCTGCGGACTTCCCGGCCGATGACCTGTCGGGGCTGCTTCGGCGGGCGGATGAGGCGATGTACGCGGCCAAGCAGGCCCGCGCCGGGACCCGCCACGCGGGCCTGGGGCGGCTGTTCGCCACCGTCACCGGCCGTCGCGCCGGACGCACCGGCGCCCGCGCCGATGTGCCCGTGGTGGGGGTGGCGGCCTGATGCCCGGCGCGTTCGGCAAGTGCTACGACCCGAGTGGCGCGGTCTGGGGCGTGCCCACCTTCCCGTGGAGGTACGCCCCGGCCGGCTACGCCACCCGCCGCCAGCTCCGCGCCCAGGGCCTGCGCCCCGGCGGTCAGCCGGTCGCGGCCCAGGTGATGCGCCGCTCGCCGCGCCGCAAGGGCGGGGTGTCGGTCGCGTACCTGTACCGGATCGACCGCGCGAAGCCAGTACGGCCGATGACGTCCCGCAAGTGGGGCGCGCTCGCGCTGGCGATGCTCGCCCGCCGCACCTGCCCCGTCTGCCGGATCACCTTCGGCTACTGCCTGCCGACGTCGCTCGGCATGTGCCTGCTCTGCCACGACTCCCAGGAACAGCGCGCCGCCTGAACACTCCCTTCACCGCAAGGAGACCCGAAGTGACCAGCACCGACATGAGCGCCGACGAACGTCGGCAGGAGCGCAACCGCCGCCGCCGTGCCCAGCGCCGCGTTGAGGGACGGCTGCGCATGGCACGTCACGCCGCACACGGACTCGTCACCTACGGCGAGTGGGTCGGCGGCCGTCCGTGCGCCACGGCGAGCGACGTCATCCGCGCGACCCGCGCCATGTACGGCGGCTACCTCAAGGGCGAGGACATCACGCCCGAGGAAGCCTCGGTGGCGCTGCGCGTGACCCTGACGTGCGACTCGTACGAGGAGAGCCAGGCCGAGCTGCGCAAGGCCGCCCGGCGCATCCTCGCCGCCTGAGCGTCCCTTCACCGCAAAGGAGTACGGCCATGACCGACACCATGACGCCCGTCCCCGTGTGCGAGCAGCTCCCCGCGATCCGGGCGCTGGCCGCGCTGGCGGCCGCGTTCCCGGCGCTCCCCAGCGACACCGTCACCGTCGGCACGGTGATCGCCCCGGACCGCATCGCCCAGGGCCTGCGCGTCGACCTGCACGCCGCCTCCGCCGACTTCGAGGCCTGGCGCGAGGCACTCGCCATCGACCCGGCCCAGGTCGAACACAAGGAGCTGTCCCGCTTCCAGACCCTCAGCGCCTACGCGGAGAGCGGCGGTGTCCCTGTCCAGCTCATCGCCTATATGCCGCTGACCACGGCGGTTCTCGCCGCCGCCTGACCACACGCCCCAGTGCGGGGTCCGGCCGCCCACCTCCTACAGCGACGGCCGGACCCCGCTCATCCCTCCCGGAAGAAGGACACCTGAAGTGAAGCATCCCGACGACGACAGCGAACTCTTCGACCGGCTCGAAGCCGAGATGAAAACCGACCCCGCGCCCGGCTCGGGTGGTGAGGTAGTCGACCTGGACAAGGCCCGGTCCGCCCGTACGGGGTCGGCCGACTCGTCCCCCGGCCGGTCGGCCGACGCGGTACCCGGCTCTGACCCGGCCGGGTCGGGCGACCCGGCGGCCCGTGTCACGGTCGACCAGCCGACGCCCAGGGCGGCCGGTCCGGGGTATCTGGGCCGACTGGCCGGGGCGCGGCGCCGGGATGTGATTCCGGTGTGGCTGCGGTCGGCCGCGGAGCTGAAGACCGCGACCGCGTGGGTGGCCCGCCACTACGCGCACGCCGCCGGATATCACGCGTTGCGCGCCCCGGTGTACGCCGCGCGCCTGGCGCTGCGGGCCCCGGCCGGTGCGGCCAAGTTCGTGGGCGGCACCCTGCGGTGGGTGGCCGACGCTGAGGGGGAGCCGGTGCGGCTGGCCGCGGTGCGGCGCGAGGACGCGGCGGAATATCTGAAGCTGTCCCGCCAGCGTGACGGGCGGGTGCGGATGCGGACCCTGGTCACGGTGCTCGCGATGTTCACCGGCCTGGGTGCCGCGCTGGCTGTCTACGTGCTGGCTCCCGGATGGCTTCAGGCTCTGTCGGCGGGCGCGGTGACCCTCGCGCTCGGCTACGGCGGCCGCAAGGCTGACGCCCCGGTCATTCACCGTGCGGTGGAAGTGCCCAGGGCGATGAAACTCACCTCGGACATCGTGCTGCGCGCTCTGGGAGCGCTGGGTATCCCCGCGATCAACCAGGCGCAGTCCAAAGGGCGGGACGGCTTCGAGTTCACCGCCCCGATCACCCGCGACGGGCCGGGCTGGCGCGCGGAGGGGAACCTGCCCTTCGGCGTCACCGTCACGGATGTCATCGCGCGGCGCGACAAGCTCGCGTCGGGTCTGCGCCGCCCGCTGGGCTGTGTGTGGCCCGAGGCGGTCCCCGACGAGCACACCGGCCGCCTGGTCCTGTGGGTGGGGGACCAGGACATGTCGACGTCCCGCAAGCCGAAGTGGCCGCTGGCGGCAAGCGGGAGCGTGGACCTGTTCAAGCCGGTCGCGTACGGCACCGACCAGCGCGGACGCTGGGTCGACGTCACGTTGATGTACATCGCGGGCGTCATCGGCGCGATTCCCCGCATGGGCAAGACGTTCCTGTTGCGTCTGCTCCTGCTGATCGCCGCGCTCGACCCGCGCGCGGAGCTGCACACGTACGACATGAAGGGCACCGGCGACCTCGATCCGGTCGGCAACGCCGTCTCCCACCGCCACGCGGCCGGGGACGATGACGACGCCATCGAGTACATGATCCAGGACTTCCGGGCCCTGCGGGAGGAACTGCGCCGCCGCACCAAGGTGATCCGCTCTCTTCCGCGGGACATCTGCCCCGAGTCCAAAGTCACCAGCGAACTCGCCGACAAGCGGTCGCTCGGACTGCACCCGATCGTGGTCGGGGTAGACGAGTGCCAGGTCCCCTTCGAGCACCCCGAATACGGCAAGGAATTCGAGGAGATCGCCACCGACCTGGTCAAACGGGGCCCGGCCACCGGGATCGTGTTCCTGGCCGCCACCCAGCGCCCGGACGCCAAGTCGCTGCCCACCGGCATCAGCGCGAACGCCTCGCTGCGGATGTGCCTGAAGGTGATGGACCACACGGCCAACGACATGGTGCTCGGCACCGGGGCCAACAAACGCGGGGTACAGGCCACCATGTTCGCCTGGGGCGACAAGGGCATCCACTACCTGATCGGCGAAGGCTCGGATGCCCGCATCGTGTCCTCAGTGTTCGTGGACGCGCCCGGTGCCGAGACCATCGCCGCCCGTGCCCGCACCGCCCGCGAGAAAGCCGGACTGCTGTCCGGCCACGCGCTCGGAGAAGCACCCGAGCCCGCCGCCCCCGCGTACGACCTGCTTACCGACATCCTCTCCGTCGTACCGGCCAAGGAGCCCAAGGTGTGGTCCGAGACGGTCATAGAGCGGCTGGCGGAGCTGCGGCCTGACGTCTACGACGGATGGGAGCCCGAGGCTCTGGCCGCGGCACTGAAGCCGCACGGCGTCTCCACCGTCCAGGTCGGGCGGCGCATCAAGGGCAAGGTCGTCAACCGGCGTGGCGTCGACCGCTCCCACCTCACCACCGCGATCGCGGAGCGTGACGGAAGGCGGGACGCGTCCTGAGGTTCCGGGGCCGCTGGCGCTAGCGGTGCACCCCGCTAACGTTAGCGGCCCCGCTAGCACCCCAAACCTGCTCTGATCAGGATGCTAGCGGATAGCGGCCCACCTGCGCAAACCCCGGAAACCTGCCTGGAAGGGCCTGTGATGACCCCTGCCCTGCTCGCTATCATCCTCACACTCGGAATCACTCTCTGTTACATCGGAGTGTGTGCGGTGTCCCCGTTCGGGAACTGCCGCAAGTGCCGCGGCTTCGGCTTCCGCCTCACCCAGGACCGCCGCGGACGCCTCAAGCCCGGCAAGACGTGCCGCCGCTGCCGCGGCGACCGCAAACGCATACGCGCCGGACGCTGGCTCTACAACCGCGCCGCCCGCATCCACCGCGAAGGCACCCGCTGATGCGCCGCACGCTGCGGACCCTGGCCGCCATCGTCCTGCTCGGCGTCGCCGTCGGCACCTGCCACGGCGACACCGAACCGGACCAGCCGACCGAGCCCGCTCCGCCGCGCCCCGCCGTCACCACCACCGGCACACCCGCTGACGCCCCAGACCTCAAGGGAGTTCTGCCATGGCACTGACCGACCGCGACCCGCACAACGCCCGCGAGACGGCCCGCGTGCTCTACCTCTCCGCGAAGGCGATGCGCCGCCAGGCACGCGGCAAGCCGACCAAGGCGATCGAGAACGAGATCGACCGCATCCGCGAAAAGGCCCAGGCCCGCGAAGACGCCCGCGACCACCGCTAACCCGAGACCGAAGGAGAACCGCTCATGGCCCTGACCGTGTCCCTGGTCGCCCTGTTCGGCCTGGTCCTGTTCTTCCTCCTGCGCTCTCACAGCCTCAGCTACGGAGCCGCGTTCATCGCCGCCGGGTTCGGCTTCTTCCTCGCCTCCACCGGCGCGGCCGAGCCCATCAACGAACTGACCCGCGCCGTCATCGACGCCGTCCCCGACCTCTAAAGGGGCCCCCACCGTGAACCCATCCGAGCCGATCGAGCCGATCGTGGCCCGCCACTGGCTCGTGCTGGCCGCGCCCAAGGCCGCCCCCGTGCTGTCGACGTCCACCGTGCTGGCTCTGGCCCGGATCTGGAACGCAGGCGGAGCCGAACACGACGTCGGCGGAGCCGTGCTGATGACCGCCCTGGCCGCGGGCAGCGCCGCCGCCGGAGTACTGGCCGCCCACAAGCTGGGCGACACCACGGTGACCGTCACCTGCCTGTCCGGCTCCGCCGCCTGCGCCCTGGCCGGGATCGCCGCCTACAGCGACGGCATCGAACTGCCCCTGCTGCTCTGGGCGATCGCCACACTCATCATGTACGCGCTCGCCGCCCGCACCTGGCGAAGCGACCGCCGTGAGGCCGCCGCCCGCCAGCGGCACACGAGCGAGCGGCGCGAGCACCACGCCCACGTCGAACGCGTCGAAGCCATCCGTGCCGGAGCCCAGATCGAATCCGCCCGTGCGGGCGCCGCCTACGCCGAAGCCCTCTCCCACGCCATCCTCACCCGCGCCGCCCAGCCCGGCTTCAACCCCGCCGCCCTACACAGCGCGGGACTGCCCGAACTCCCCAACCCCGACCACTAGATGCGCTGTCTCGCGAGGCTGGCACCAGGGCCTGAATGCCTGTTCGCTGAAACGGTCAGGAAAGGAATGGATGTTGAACAAGCGCATTGACAGGAAGGCGGTCTGGCGGGCGTCGGATGGCACCCACTACGAGATCTTCGGATTGGGTGCCGATGGTCTGTGCTACCTCCGTCGCGTCGAGCAGGACCCGGACACCCGGCAGTGGGAAGTCGACCGAATCGAGGTCATCGACATTCACGAAGACGTACTCCTGCGCGACTACACCGCTGTGCAGCGCGAGCCGCTTCCCGAACCTCGTATCACTCGCCTCGGTGCCCTGATCCGCGACCTCTTGGCGTCCTACGAGGACGCGACCGGCCGCTCCTCGCCGATGGCCGAGGAAATCTTGGCCGCGTTCGCCGATGTAGAGGCGATTCCGGCGGAAGTCCAGCGTCGTCAGCGCGGGTCCGCCGCTGCCGCGTACGCGCGCGGTCACCACACCGCACGCCGACGTCGATGACACCAGGGCTGCCGCGCACGTCCTGGGACACCACAACTAGACACACCTGAGGGCGGCCGCTCTCTCGCCAAAAGACCGCGGCCGCCCCCAGCTCTCCGTCCCTTCGACAGAAACAGAGAACCCCCAGCATGACACCAAACCCCACCCGCGCGCTGCTCCACGCAGCACTGAACGCCGCCGCGCGCGGCTGGCACGTGCACCCGCTGCGCCCCGGCACCAAGCGCCCCGCCCTGCACGGCGAGACGACGTGTCCCCGTACCGGCCCGTGCGCCGACGGACACCTGAAGTGGGAACAGCGCGCCACCACTGATCCGGACCGTATCCGCGCGGCCTGGTCGCGCACCCCGTTCAACGTCGGCATCGCAACCGGCCCGTCCGGGCTGCTGGTCGTCGACCTGGACACACCCGGACACAAGGACAGCAGCGCGGACGCGCCTGACGGCGCGACGGCCTTCGCCGCGCTCTGCGAGCGCGCCGGGCACGCCGTCCCCCACACCTACCGCACCCGGACCGCGAGCGGCGGCCAGCATCTCTACTTCACCGCCCCGCCCAGCATCCGGCTGGCCAACACCGCGGGCACGCTCGCCCCGCTGGTCGACACCCGCGCCTGGGGCGGCTACGTCGTCGCCGCGGGCAGCACCACTCCCACCGGCCCGTACGAGACCGTAGGTGCCTGCACGGTGGCTCCGCTGCCCGAATGGCTGCTGGCCATCCTGAAGCCCGTGCCCAAGCCCGCACACGCCCTGTCCGTGCCCGTGAGTACCCACGCACCCGCGTACGCCGCCGCAGCACTGCGCAACGAGGTGCACAACGTCGCCACGGCCGCCGACGGGACCCGCAACACGACACTGCTGCGGGCCGCACGCGCTCTGGGGCGGCTGATCGCGTCCGGCGACCTCAGCCGCACAGAAGTTGAGGACGCTCTTAGCAGGGGGGCGGCGGGCAACGCCACCCAGTCCCAGCACTACTACGACGACGTGATCAGGCGCGGGCTGGACTGGTCTGTCGCCCACAACCCCGGCAAGGGGCACACCGCATGAGCCCTCGCCAACATCCCCCCACTAAGAGCGCTCCCCACACCCCGACTGGCCTCCCCACCGCCGACCACACCGCGCCCCGGACGGCCGTGGGCGACCCCAAGAGCGTCGCCGAAGGCGTCCACGCTGCTTGTCGCCCTAACCCGCCACGCGGCGACGGACGGCACCCCGTCGCCTGGCTCCACGCCACCGCACCCGGATACGGCACCACCCCCACCGCCACCTCACGATGCGCGTGCGGACGCGACCGCAGCGCGGTCGGCCGACACCGGGTGCTCGCACTCATCACCGACCACACCGCCCACCGCGACGCCTGCCCTCTCCGCACCGCCCAGGAAGGGAGGAACGCGGCATGACCAGCACCACCCCGCCCGCGCCGTCCACCGACGGCGCGGCGCTGCTCGACGACGTCGAAGCGTTCCACCGCCGCTTCAACGTCTTCCCCACCGAAGCCGCGCACGTCGCCGTCGCCCTGTGGGATGCTCACGCCCACCTGCTCGACTGCTTCGAGTCCACCCCCCGGCTGGCGTTCCTCTCCCCCGAGCCTGGGTCGGGCAAGTCACGGGCCCTGGAAATCGTGGAGACCTTGGTGCCCCACCCCATGGCCGCCGTCGACGCGTCCGCCGCCGCGCTGTTCCGCGCGGTGTCCGGGGTCAGCGACGGCCAACGGCCAACGATCCTCTTCGACGAGATCGACACCATTTTCGGCCCCAAGGCCGGGGAGAACGAGCAGCTCCGCGGGTTCATCAACGCGGGCCATAGGCGCGGCAAGGTGATGTACCGGTGCGTGGGCGACGGCGCTAACCAGACCGTCCAGGCCTTCCCCTCCTACACCGCCGTCGCGGTCGCCGGACTCGGCTCACTGCCCGACACGATCCTGACCCGCTCGGTCATCATCCGCATGCGCCGCAGGGCCCGGAACGAGAAGGCCGAGCCGTACCGCGCGCGGCTGCACGAACAGGAAGGCTTCGCCCTGCGCGACCGCCTCGCCGCATGGGCCGAGCAAGCCCGCGAACACGTCACCGGTGCCTGGCCCGAGATGCCCGACGGCGTCACCGACCGGCCCGCCGACGTGTGGGAACCCCTGCTCGCCGTCGCCGACGCGGCCGGAGGCCACTGGCCCCGCCGCGCCCGCGCCGCCTGCGTCGAGCTGGTCAAGGCCTCCCAGGTCAACGACAAAGGCAGCATCGGCATCCGGCTGCTCACCGACCTACGCGACCACGTCATGGTCGGCGTCGACCGGCTCCCCACCATCGCCGTGCTCGACCGGCTCAACGCTCTCGATGACGCCCCCTGGGCCGACCTCGACGGCAAACCGCTCGACAACCGGCGTCTGTCGAAGATGCTCGCCCAGTACGTCACCGCCGACGGAACCCCCATCGCCTCACGGAACATCCGCACCGCCGGGGGAGTCCTCAAGGGCTACTACAGCGAGGACCTCGACGACGCGTGGACTCGGTACTGCCCGCCCCCTTCCCCATAGGTCCGCTACATCCGCTACATCCGCTACACCCCAGGTCAGAGCACCAAAACGTGTAGCGGCAACCCCACGGTGTAGCGGCTACAGCCACACCCCCGCGTAGCGCCGTAGCCGCTACACCCCTCGCATCCGCTACACAAACACCCCCGCTGACCTGCGATGTAGCGGCGTAGCGGATGTAGCGGACCTCAGAGAGCACCCCGAGCCGACGCCCGCCGAGGAGACACCCCGATGCGTACCGCGCTCTCGCCCGTCGACCAACTGCTCTACACCCCAAAGGAAGCTGCCGCAGTGCTGCGCTTCGGCCGCTCAACGGTCTATGAGCTGATGGCCGCCGGGGTCCTGAAGTACGTCAAGCAAGGTCGTTCCCGCCGCATCAAGCGGAGTGACCTTGAGGCTTACGTCGATGGCCTCGAACCGCAGTCCCCCTGACCGAGCCCTACCGAGGCGGCCCCGGACATCGCTCCGGGGCCGCCTCTCACATGGAGGCACGTACATGAGCCCCCGCAAGCCGAACATGGAATCGTCCATCTACCTGGGCAGCGACGGCTGGTGGCACGGCCGCGTCACGATGGGCGTCAAGAACGACGGGAAGCCCGACCGCCGCCACCGCAGGGCCAGGAGCGAGCCCGAAGTACGCCGTAAGGTCCGCGACTTGGAAGATCTGCGGGACAAGGGACGAGCCCCCAAGGCCGGACGCAAGCCGACCGTGGCGAAGTGGATGGAGACCTACCTCACTGACATCGCAAGCCTGAAGCTCAAGCCACGCTCTCTGGACGACTACTGGTCCAAAACCCGCAACGACATCATCCCCGGCATCGGCCAGCACCGTATCGACAAGCTCCAACCAGAGCATCTGGAACGGATGTACCGAGCCATGCTCGATGCGGGGCACGCACCGTCACATGTGCTCAAGGTCCACCGCATCCTCTCGCGGGCTCTGAAGATCGCCCATCGGCGTCGCCTGGTCGTCGAGAACGTCGCCACGCTCGTGGACCCTCCGAGCGCCGACGAAACCGAGGCGAACCCCTTCACGACCGAAGAGGCCAAGGCCTTCCTGGAGGCCGCAGCCAAGCGCCCCACGTTTATGCGGTGGGTGGTCGGCGTCGGAATGGGGTTTCGGCAGGGTGAGAGTCTGGGCTTTCGGTGGTCGTACGTCGACCTTGATGGGGAGTTGTTCCACCCGCAGTGGCAGCTTCAGCGCCTCACCTGGCGTCACGGCTGCGCAGACCCGCACGCGTGCGGAGCCCGCCTGCACCGCTTCGACCCATGCCCGGCGAACTGCACGGCGCACAAGGGCTACAAGCGTGGATGCCCCAAGCCCTGCGCGAAGACGTGTGAGAGGCACGCGAGCACCTGTCCGGAGCGGAGGGGCGGCGGTCTCGTCTTCACCCGGCCCAAGACGAAGAAGAGCAAGGAACCCGTGCCCATCCCGCCGCCATTCGTGCCCTACCTCCGCGACCACAAGGAGCAGCAGGACGAGACGCGGGCCGCTGCGGGCGAGGCGTGGGAAGACCACGACGTGGTGTTCGCGCGGCCCGACGGGCGGCCGCTCGACCCGCGCGCGGACTGGGAAGAGTTCAAGGAGCTACTCGCGGAGGCCGGGATCAGCGACCGGCGTCTCTACGACGGCAGTCGTCACACCGCGGGCACGATCCTGAATGAGCTGGGGGTGGACATGCCGACCATCATGGAGATTCTTCGGCACACTCAGATCAGCCAGACCCGCCGCTATGTCAAGGGAAGGTCCCACCTCTCCAAAGACGCTATGCGCCGTATGGGAGACCTCTTCATGCCCCCGGCTGAAGCAACAAGCGAACCCGCAACTGAGACCAGAACTGAGACCACCGACCGCAAAGCGGCCCGCGCACGGCGTCGCCGTCGTATCCGGTGAACGATGAAATCCCAGGCCGGATCAGATCCGGCCTGGGATTCTCAGGTGAGCCGCCTTCGGGATTCGAACCCGAGACCTACGCATTACGAGTGCGTTGCTCTGGCCAACTGAGCTAAGGCGGCAAGCCGCGGATATGTCCCTTCCGTGCAGGAAGAGGTTCGCATCAACAGCGGCGCCAAGTCTACAGGGTTGTTCGGGGTGCCTCTGACCAGGGGCCGGTACGTACGTCGGTGTGGGTCAGCAGGTGGTGTCGTCGGGTGGGGGGTCGCCCTGGAGGAGGTAGCGGTTGATCGCGGTGTCGATGCAGGTGCTGCCGCGGCCGTAGGCGGTGTGGCCGTCGCCGTCGTAGGTGAGGAGGGTGGCCGAGTCCAGTTGGGCGGCGAGGGCCTCGGCCCATTCGTACGGGGTGGCCGGGTCGCGGGTGGTGCCGACGACCACGATCGGGGCCGCGCCCTTCGCCTCCGTGCGGTGCGGCTGGCCGGTGGCCTTCACCGGCCAGTACGCGCAGTTCAGGGACGACCAGGCGAAGCCTTCGCCGAAGACCGGGGAGGCCTTCTCGAAGTCGGGGAGTACCTGGGCTACCTCGTCCGGGGAGGTGACCGCGGGGGGCAGGTCGAGGCAGTTCACGGCGGCGTTGGCGGACATCAGGTTCCCGTAGTCGCCATCGGGGCCGCGCTCGTAGTACGCGTCGGCGAGCGACAGCAGACCCGCGCCGTCGTCCTCCGTCATCGCCGACGCGAGGCCGTCGCGCAGCTGCGGCCAGGCGCCCTCGTCGTACATCGCGGCGATCACTCCGGTGGTGGCCAGACTCTCACCGAGGGGGCGGTCCTCTCCCGTGGGCACGGGCGTACGGTCCAGCTCGCGGAAGAAGTCCTTCAGGCGCTGCCCCGCCTCCTCGGGGGTTCCGGTGCCCAGCGGGCAGTCGGCGCGTGTCACGCAGTCCTCGGCGAAGGACTGGAACGCGGTCTCGAAGCCGGCGGTCTGGTCGAGGTTCAGCTGGAGCGCGGGCAGCGAGGGGTCCATCGCTCCGTCCAGGACCAGCCGACCGGTCCGCCGCGGGAAGAGCTCGGCGTAGGTGGCGCCGAGGAACGTGCCGTACGAGGCCCCGACGTACCGCAGCTTCTCGTCGCCCAGCGCGGCGCGCAGTACGTCCATGTCGCGGGCCGCCTCGACCGTCGAGACATGAGGGAGCACCGTGCCGGACTCGCGTTCGCAGCTCGCCGCGAAGCTCTTGAAGGCCTGGGTCAGGTCTTTCGTCTCGCGCTGGTCATCCGGTGTGAAGTCGACCTGGGTGTACGCGTCCATCCGCGGCCCGTCCAGGCACTCGACGGGCTCGCTGCGGGCCACGCCGCGCGGGTCGACCGCGACCATGTCATACCGCGCCCGGACCGGCTCCGGGTAGCCGATGCCCGCGTACGCCTGGAGGTACTGGATCGCCGACCCGCCGGGGCCGCCCGGATTGACCTGGAGCGAGCCGATGCGCTTGCCGGGGCCCGTGGCCTCCTTGCGGGCGACGGCGAGCTTGATGTCCCGGCCACCGGGGCTCTCGTAGTCCAGCGGGACCCGCAGGCTCGCGCACGAGAAGTCCGGCACGCCGCACTCGCGCCAGCTCAGCCGCTGCCCGTAGTACGACTCCAGGCCCTTGGGGACGTACGCGGCCGACGTGGACTCCACGGCGTCCGACGGAGAACCCCCCGATGAGCAGCCGGAGACCAGCAGCGCCGCCGCCGCGAACAGCGCGCCTCCGGCTCGGAAGGCTTGACTCCTGACATCCATTCACTGAGAGTAACTCTCGGCGAGGGCTGGATAGACAGTCTGTGAGGAATGTCGTCCGGATGAGTGATACGGACGGCCTCACCCCGCACGCAGCGCCACCGTCATCGCCTCCACCGCCAGCAGCGGCGCCACATTGCGGTCCAGCGCCTCACGGCAGGCGGCGATCGCCTCGATCCGCCGCAGCGTCGCCTCGGGCGCCGAGCCGCGCGCGACCTGCTCAAGGGTGTCGCGCAGCTCGGCGTTGGCCAAGGTCACCCGCGAGCCCAGCTGGAGCGCCAGCACATCCCGGTAGAAGCCCGTCAGGTCGATCAAGGCCAGGTCGAGGCTGTCCCGCTGGGTGCGTGTCTTGCGGCGCTTCTGCCTGTCCTCGAGCTCCTTCACCGCGCCCGCGGTGCCGCGTGGCATCCGGCCGCCCGCTTGGGCGCCGAGCGCCGCCTTCAGCTCCTCGGTCTCCTTGCCGTTCACCTCGTCGGCGACCTGCTGGGCGTCTTCAGCGGCGGCGTCGATCAGCTCCTGGGCCGCCTTCAGGCACCCCCCGATCTCCGTCACCCGAAGGGGCAGCCTCAGCACGGCGGCGCGGCGCTCACGCGCCCGCTCGTCAGTCGCGAGGCGCCGGGCCCGGCCGATATGCCCCTGGGTCGCACGGGCCGCGGCCACCGCGACCTGGGGTTCGATGCCGTCCCGGCGCACCAGGACGTCCGCCACGGCGTCCGCCGGAGGCGTCCGAAGCGTCAGGTGCCGACAGCGCGAGCGGATCGTGGGCAGTACGTCCTCCAGCGACGGCGCGCAGAGCAGCCACACCGTGCGCGGCGCGGGCTCCTCCACGGCCTTGAGCAGGACGTTTCCCGCACCTTCGGTGAGACGGTCGGCGTCTTCCAGCACGATGACCTGCCAGCGCCCCCCGGCGGGCGAGAGCTGGCACCGGCGCACCAGATCACGGGTCTCCTTGACGCCGATGGTCAGCAGGTCCGTCCGTACGACCTCGACGTCCGCGTGCGTGCCGATCAGGCTCGTATGGCAGCCGTCGCAGAACCCGCATCCGGGAGCGCCGCCGAGCGCGCGGTCGGGGCTCACGCACTGCAGCGCGGCGGCGAACGCTCTGGCCGCCGTGGAGCGGCCGGATCCGGGCGGGCCCGTGAACAGCCACGCGTGCGTCATCTTCGACGCCTCGGGGGGCGGAGTGCCCTCCGTCGTCGCCGTCACGAGGGTGTCGGCGTTCCGAGCGGCGGCGTCGAGCTGCGCCGCGACGCGCTCCTGGCCGACCAGGTCGTCCCATACGGGCATGGGCCACGCCTCCTCGTTGCGGTTGTGCGGCTTCGCCGTTCTGCGGTCGCTTGCCGCCCCATTGTCGTCGACGGCACTGACAATGTTCTTGACGGCTCTGGCGGCAGGACGCTGCGCTACCGTCCCCCGGTCGTCCTGTGGCCGTCCCTGCCGTCGTCGTCCCGCGAGCCGAGCAGTTCGTCGGCCAGAGTGGGCAGGTCGTCCAGCGGAGTCTCCTCCGCCCAGTCGGACCGCGGCCGACGCCGCTGACTGCCAGAGCCAGCGTCAGCGCCGGGGCGGGGTTCGTGGCCGGACCCAGCGCCTGGGTCGACCTGCGGCAGTTCGCGTGTGACCTCGTTGCCCGTGTCCGGACCCGTGTCCGGACCCGTGTCCGGACCTGTGTCCGGCCCCGCAGCCGAACCCGTACCCCCAGCCGTCTCCTCGTCGCGGAAGAACCCCGGCGGGACGCGGTCCGTCGGGTCCCCGTCAGCGGGCTCCGAGACCTGTGGGATGACCGCGGTCTCGTCGTCCGCGCCCGCGACCGTCCCCGTACCGGTATCAGTCCCGGTACCGGGACCGGGACCGGCGTCAGTCCTCGTACCGGCACCAGCCGAGGCGCCCTCAGCGGCCGCCGCCCGCCGCGCCGCCTCAGCCCGCAGCAGCGCTTCCTCCGCCTTGCGCTGCTTCTCCAGCCGCCGCGCCTCCGCCTCCGCGTGCAGCCGCGCCTCCTCCTCGGCCTCCCGCCGGCGCCGCTCCTCCTCAGCCGCCCGAGCCTGCTCCTCGGCCAGCCGCCTGGCTCGCTCCTCCTCGGCCAGCCGTCGCGCCTCCTCGGCCCGCTGCCGCTCCTCCTCGGCCTTCCGCTCGGCCTCACGACGCCGCGCCTCTTCGAGTTCGCGCCGCTTGCGCTCCTCCTCCTCAGCACGCAGCCGCGCCAGCTGCTCCTGGCGCTCCCGCTCCAGGCGCTCCTCCTCGGCCTTGCGCGCGGCCTCTTCCTCAGCACGGCGGCGCGCCTCCTCCTCGGCCGCCCTACGGGCCTCTTCCTGGGCCTTCTTCTCGGCCTCGGACAGCGGCAGCAGCTGGTCCAGCCGGTGCCGTACGACCGTGGTCACGGCCTCCGGCTCCTGCGCCGCGTCCACCACCAGGTAGCGCCCCGGATCGGCCGCGGCCAAGGTGAGGAAACCCGCCCGTACGCGCGCGTGGAACTCCGCGGGCTCCGACTCGAGCCGGTCCGGCGCCTCCGTGAAGCGCTCCCGCGCCGCCTCGGGCGACACGTCGAGCAGCACGGTCAGATGCGGTACCAGCCCATCCGTGGCCCAGCGCGAGATCCGCGCGATCTCCGTGGGCGACAGATCACGCCCGGCACCCTGATACGCCACCGACGAGTCGATGTAACGGTCGGAGATCACCACCGCCCCGCGCTCCAGGGCGGGCCGGACCACCGTGTCCACGTGCTCCGCGCGATCCGCCGCGTACAGCAGCGCCTCCGCGCGGTGGGAGAGCCCGGCCGACGAGACGTCCAGCAGGATCGACCGGAGCCGCTTGCCGACCGGCGTGGCGCCCGGTTCACGGGTCACGACCACCTCGTGGCCCTTGGCCCGGATCCACTCCGCGAGCGCCGCGGCCTGCGTGGACTTCCCCGCGCCGTCACCGCCCTCCAGCGCGATGAAGAACCCCGTGGCGGCGGGCGCCTGCGCCGGATCGCCGCCGCGCAGCGCGTCACCCAGGTCCCGCCGCAGCGGCACCCCGGAGCGGTCGTCGGTGCGCGCCAGCACCAGCGCGGCCACCGGCAGCAGCAAGGCGCCGACGAGCATCAGCGTGAAGGCGGCGCCCCCGTGGGCGAACACGAACTTGCCGCTGACCAGCCGGTGCGCCCCGATCAGCGCGGCGAGCACCGGCGCCGTGACCACCCCGAGCGCGATGGCGACCCGTACGACCGAGTGCAGATGCTCCGTGGTGCGGGCCCTGCGGTAGTCCTCGACCTCCTGGTCGAGCAGCGCGTGCCCGGTGTGCGCGGCGATCCCCGCCGACACGCCCGCGAGCGCGACGATCAGCAGCACGGACGTCGGGTCGGGTACGAGCCCCGCGGCGAGCAGCGCGACACCCGTGAGCGCGATCGCCAGCGCCAGCAGCCGACGGCGGGAGAGCGCGGGCAGCACGGACGGCGCCGTACGGATGCCGACGACCGTGCCGCCGGTCAGCCCGAGTACCAGCAGTCCGAAGGAGACCGGACCGCCGCCGAGGTCCCCGGCGTGCAGGACGGCGACCGCGACCGCGGCCGCGACCGCTCCCGCGACGCTGGCGCAGGCGAGCACCAGCAGCGGAACCGCGCCCGTGCGCCCCTTGTCCACGCCGTCGCCCGCCTTGGGGCGGCGCAGCCCCTCCAGCGGGGACCGCGCGCGTGGCGTCTGGGAGTCGGGAAGTTCCAGGAAGTACGCGACCGACAGCGAGGCGGCGAAGAGCCCGGCGGCGACATACGAGGCGAGCGCCGCCTGGTGCAGCGCGAACCAGGCGAGCCCGGCGCCGAGCAGATTGCTGACGAGCGTCACCGCGACGAGCCCGAGCGCGGCGATCGGCAGCGACACGAAGGTCGTACGCAGCGACAGCCGCCGCAACGCCGCCATCTGGTCCGGCAGCGGCCGCACGGCGGCGCCCTCGATCGGCGGCGCGGGCAGCAGCGCGGGGGCCGCGGTCTCCCGCACGATGGTCCACAGGCGCTCGGCGGCGCCGGTCACGAACGTGGTGACCAGCAGAAAGGCCAGCGCGCTGGCCGGGGTCCAGTCGATCCACAGCGGCGCGACGATCAACAGCGCGGCGCGTACACCGTCCGCGCCGATCATGGTCCAGCGCCGGTCCAGGGGCCCGCTCGGCGACGTCAGCGAGGACAGCGGCCCCAGGAGTACGGCGCCGAAGAGCACCGTGGCCAGGACGCGTACCCCGAACACGGCCGCCACCGCGAAGGCCGCGCCCCGCACACCACCGCCGAACGCACCCTCCGCGAAAGCCGCCTGGGCGGCCAGCACGACGAGGACGAGCACGGCGAGCGCGTCGCCGACGCCGCCGACGAGGTGGGCGCTCCACAGCCGCTTCAGCGCAGGCGAGCTCAGCAGGGCGCGGACGGCGCGCTCACGTGAATCCGCGACCAGGGCGTCGTCTGGCGCAGCGGCAGGCTGCATTCGGGTTCCCTCCATCGGGCGATGGTATGAGCTCCACTACCAAGCTACGTTGATCGAGCCTGGGAGAACGGGCCTACCGCCGAGTCGGCGGGAAGTGACGTCTGTGGAGTCGGTGTGAGACCGCGGGGCGGATGTGGGGGCGGATCCGTCATCCGGCGGTCGGCGCGAGCGGTCGAAGCGACGGGTACGCCCCGGCACGCGGGATGCCGGGGCGTACACCATGTGCGTCCTATTCGGCGGGCGTCGCCTTCTTGGCCGCGGTCTTCTTCGCTGCGGCCGTGGCCGTCGCCGTCTTCTTCGCCGTCGCCGTCTTCTTCGCCGCGGCCGTCGTCTTCTTGGCGGCGGTCTTCTTCGCGGTCGTCTTCTTCGCGGTCGTCTTCTTCGCGGCCGTCTTCTTGGCCGTGGCCTTCTTCGCCGGGGCCTTCTTGGCCGTCTTCTTCTTGGCCGGGCCCTTCGCCCGCTTCTCCGCGAGCAGCTCGTACCCGCGCTCCGGCGTGATGTCCTCGACGCTGTCGGCCGCCCGCAGCGTCGCGTTGGTCTCGCCGTCGGTGACGTACGGCCCGAACCGTCCGTCCTTGACGACCACCGGCTTCTCGCTGACCGGGTCCGTGCCCAGCTCCTTCAGCGGCGGCTTGGCGGCGGCCCGGCCGCGCTGCTTGGGCTTGGAGTAGATCTCCAGGGCCTCCTCGACCGTGATCGAGAAAAGCTGCTCCTCGGTCTCCAGAGAGCGGGAGTCCGTGCCCTTCTTCAGATACGGGCCGTACCGGCCGTTCTGCGCGGTGATCTCGACGCCCTCGGCGTCCGTCCCCACCACGCGCGGCAGGGACATCAGCTTCAGCGCGTCCTCCAGCGTGACCGTGTCCAGGGACATGGACTTGAACAGCGAGGCCGTGCGCGGCTTGACCGCGTTCTTGCCGGTCTTCGGGGTGCCCTCAGGCAGGATCTCGGTGACGTACGGGCCGTACCTGCCGTCCTTGGCGACGATCTCGCGGCCGGTCGCCGGGTCGGTGCCGAGCGCGAAGTCGCCGCTCGGCTTGGCCAGCAGCTCCTCGGCGTACTCGACGGTCAGCTCGTCCGGGGCGAGGTCGTCGGGGACGTCGGCGCGCTGGTGGCCCTCGGCGTCCTTCTCGCCGCGCTCCACGTACGGGCCGTAGCGCCCGACCCGCAGCACGATGTCGTTGCCGACCGGGAACGAGGACACCTCGCGCGCGTCGATCGCGCCCAGGTCGGTGACGAGCTCCTTGAGGCCGCCGAGGTGGTCGCCGTCGCCGTTCCCGGCGTCGGACGCCGAACCCGCGCCGGAGTCCTCGCCGCCCTCGCCGAAGTAGAAGCGCCGCAGCCACGGCACGGCCTGTGCCTCGCCGCGCGCGATGCGGTCGAGGTCGTCCTCCATCTTGGCGGTGAAGCTGTAGTCGACCAGGCGGCCGAAGTGCTTCTCCAGCAGGTTGACCACGGCGAACGACAGGAAGGAGGGAACCAGCGCGGTGCCCTTCTTGAAGACGTAGCCACGGTCCAGGATCGTCCCGATGATCGACGCGTACGTCGACGGGCGGCCGATCTCGCGCTCCTCCAGCTCCTTGACCAGGGAGGCCTCGGTGTAGCGGGCGGGCGGCTTGGTGGCGTGCCCGTCGGCCGAGATCTCCTCGGCGGTCAGCCCGTCGCCCTCGGCGACCTGCGGCAGCCTGCGCTCGCGGTCGTCCAGCTCGGCGTTCGGGTCGTCGGCGCCTTCGACGTACGCCTTGAGGAAGCCGTGGAAGGTGATCGTCTTGCCGGAGGCGCTGAACTCGGCGTCCCGGCCGTCCGAAGCGCGGCCGCCGATCTTCACGGTGACCGAGTTGCCGACCGCGTCCTTCATCTGAGAGGCGACGGTCCGCTTCCAGATCAGCTCGTAGAGCCGGAACTGGTCGCCGGTCAGGCCGGTCTCGGCGGGCGTGCGGAAACGGTCCCCCGAGGGGCGGATCGCCTCGTGCGCCTCCTGCGCGTTCTTGACCTTCCCGGCGTACGTGCGCGGCTTGTCCGGCAGGTAGTCGGCGCCGTACAGCTGCGTGACCTGCGCACGGGCGGCCGTGACCGCCGTGTCGGACAGGGTCGTGGAGTCCGTACGCATATAGGTGATGAAGCCGTTCTCGTACAGCTTCTGGGCCACCTGCATGGTGGCCTTCGCGCCGAAGCCCAGTTTGCGCGAGGCCTCCTGCTGCATCGTCGTCGTACGGAAGGGGGCGTACGGCGAGCGGCGGTACGGCTTGGACTCGACCGAGCGGACCGCGAACCGGGTGTCCGCGAGGGCGGCGGCGAGCGCGCGGGCGTTCGCCTCGTCGAGCTGCAGGGTGTCGGACTTGAGCTGTCCGACGGAGTTGAAGTCGCGGCCCTGGGCGACGCGCTTGCCGTCGACCGTGGTGAGCTTGGCGACCAGCTGCGAGGGGTCGCTGGAGTCTCCGGCGCGGCCGGTCGCGAAGGTGCCGGTCAGGTCCCAGTACTCGGCGGAGCGGAAGGCGATGCGCTCGCGCTCGCGCTCGACGACGAGCCGGGTGGCGACGGACTGGACCCGGCCGGCGGACAGCCGGGGCATGACCTTCTTCCACAGGACCGGCGAGACCTCGTAGCCGTAGAGGCGGTCGAGGATGCGGCGGGTCTCCTGGGCGTCGACCATGCGCTTGTTGAGCTCGCGCGGGTTGGCCACGGCGCCCTGGATCGCGCTCTTGGTGATCTCGTGGAAGACCATCCGCTTGACCGGGACCTTGGGCTTGAGGACTTCCAGCAGGTGCCAGGCGATGGCCTCGCCCTCGCGGTCCTCATCGGTGGCGAGGAGGAGTTCGTCGGACTCCTTCAGCAGGTCCTTGAGCTTCTTGACCTGCGCCTTCTTGTCGGCGTTGACGACGTAGATCGGCTGGAAGTCATGCTCGACGTCCACGCCGAGGCGGCGCACCTCGCCGGTGTACTTGTCGGGGACTTCGGCGGCGCCGTTGGGGAGGTCGCGGATGTGCCCGACGCTCGCTTCGACGACATAGCCAGGACCCAGGTAGCCCTTGATCGTCTTCGCCTTGGCAGGCGACTCGACGATGACGAGTCGGCGGCCACCCGGTGCGGTGTCGCTGGTCGGGGACAACGTTGCTCTTCTCTCCGGTCGACGCTGGATGCCTTGCGGTCAGTGCGGGTCCTGCCGTGCGGGCCCTTCGGTACGGGTCCGCACGCTCACGCTGCGGAGTGTGACGGTACATCCCGCCCCCGTGTCAAACGGGAAAAGCCCGCAACGGCCACTCGAACGGTAACCCGACTTTCGCCGTTCCTGCCGCCCGGAGTGCCCACCCGGTTGTTTCGCGCCGATGCGGAGCGTGACCTCTCATCTGTCGGCCGGATTCAGTTGTCGGCCGGATCATGCCCGATTCCGGGCCGGTCCGGACCGGTGCGGGACGGTGCGGTACGGCCGCGACGCGGGCCCTGGCCGGATGCGGGACGGCCGCTGCGGGGGCGCCCGCGGGGGCCCGACGTGCTCAGAGGCGGGTGAAGCACCACACCCCGAGCAGCAGCGCTCCGGCTCCGGCGAGCGTGGCGAACGCCACGGACGCGGCCGGGTGCGCGCCCTGCGCGACAGGCGCGCGGTGCAGCACCCGTACGCCGGTCCAGAGCAGCAGTCCGGCCCCGAACAGCGCGAACACCACCCCCGCGAAGATCGCCGGTCCGCTCTCCAGGCCCGTTTCCATGCCGCTTCCTTCCCCCGTGCCCCCGCGTACGTCCTCGGAATACGTCCTCGGGCGGACGGTGGCACACCAGGGCGTCCACCGCGCGAACCTCGGGTGAACGCCGGGACTCGCGCCATGCGTGCCCAGGGGCTCAGAGCTCCAGGGGCTCCGTGAGGCCGTCCGCGCCGCCCGCGCCGGGCTCGACCGGCTCGAGGAAGCCCTGCTCGACGAGGAGCCGGATCTGCGCGGGCGAGCGGTCCCGCAGCCCGACCGGGTCCTCGCCGACCAGCTGGGCGATGGCGTCCAGGATCCGCCCCGCGCTCAGGCTGCCGTCGCACACGCCAGCGAAGCCCGCGCCGACCGTGTCCACCTGAGTGGCGCGGCGCATCCCGCGGTGCTGGCGCAGCACCACATGCTCGGGGTCCTCCGCGCCGGGCAGCCCGACCTGTTCCTGGACGACCTCGTCCGCGAGCTTGAAGTGTCCGGCGAGCAGCGCGGCGTCGTCGTGTCCGCGCAGGTAGTCCTGGCGTGCGAAGTGGGCCCTGACGACCTCGCCGAGCGGCTGTTCGACGGGGTGCGGCCAGTCCTCGACCGTGACGGACGGCTCCGGGGCGGCGGTCTTCCGGAGCGTGATCCAGCCGAAGCCGACGGCCTTGGTCTTGCGGGCCTCGAACTCGTCCAGCCAGGCGTCGTACCGCGCGGCGTACTCGGCGGGGTCCGTGCGGTGGTCTCCCGCGTCACGCAGCCAGAGCTCGGCGTACTGGGTGATGTCCTGCACCTCGCGCTGCACGATCCAGGCGTCGCAGTCGCGCGGCACCCAGGACCGCAGGCGGTCCTGCCACTCCTCCCCCTCGACGTGCTGCCAGTTGGCGAGGAACTGCGCGTACCCCCCTTCGTTCAACCGCTCCCCTGCCTGCTGAACGAGCGAGCGGCACAGATCGTCCCCGCCCATTCCGCCGTCCCGGTAGGTGAGCCGGGCGCGGGGTGAGATCACGAACGGGGGGTTGGAGACGATCTGGTCGTACGTGGCGTCGCCGACCGGTTCAAAGAGCGAGCCCTCCTTCAGTTCCGCGTCGGGGGCGCCGGAGAGCGCCAGGGTGAGGCGGGTGATGTGCAGGGCACGGGGGTTGGGGTCGGTCGCGGTGACGCGGGTGGCGTGGTGGGCGGCGTGCAGGGCCTGGATGCCGGATCCGGTCCCGATGTCCAGGGCGCTCTGCACCGGCGTACGCACCGTGATCCCGGCCAGGGTGGTGGAGGCGCCGCCGACGCCGAGTACGACGGACTGGTCGCGGCTGGCGATGCCTCCGGCGCCGCCGACCGCGCAGCCCAGGTCGGAGACGATGTACCAGTCCTCGCCGTCGGGCCCGCCGTACGGCCGTACGTCCACGGCGGCGCACAGGTTGTCGCCGTCGCTGGCGCGGGTGAGCCAGCCGTCGGCCAGGCAGGCGTCGACGGGCAGCACGCTCGCCACGCGCGCGTGGGCGACGGGCTGTTGCAGCAGGAAGAGGCGTACGAGGGTCTCCAGGGGGCCTTCGCCGCGGGTGGCCCGCAGGGCGGGCACCGTCTCGCTGCGGGCGAGCGCGGCATACGCGGAGGCGCCGAGGAGGTCGAGCAGTCCGTCGGCCGTGAAGTCGGCGGCGAGTAGGGCTTCCCGCAGCCGGGCGGTGCTGTCGGCGCGGTCGGTCGTGGGCAGGGTGGGCGTACTCACGGGGTCCATTGTCCTCCCGCCCGCCCAGGTGTGACCCCGTCCCCACGCCGATTGGCCGCCACGCGCGCGGGGCGGCCAATCGGGACGGCGTTCGCCGTGGCGCAGGAGCCGCCGGTGGCGCTACCGGCGCGCGGGTCACCGCTGACGCTACGGGCGCACGGGGTCGCCGCCAGAGCTACCGCACGCGGTCGCCGCGGGCGGTACGGGCGCGCACGGTCGCCTGCCGGATGACCGGCGCGCGGTCGTGCCGGTGCTTCCAGGGGCGTGCCGTGTGCCGCGGGCTACTCGTCGGCGGGCGACGACGGCGACGGGGTCTCCGCCTTGCAGTCGTCCTGCTTCGCGATCGCGTCGCCGACGTCTCCGGAGAGCAGCGTCTTCAAGGCGTCGTCCCCGTTCTTCTGGATCTTGCCGAGGTCGTCCGCGACTTCCTTCAGGCCGTCCGAGAACGCCTTCAGGCCGTCCGGGGAGTCGTCCTTGGTGTCCAGGCCGTCGATCTTCTTCTTGAGGTCCGCGTACGCCTTCGAGGCCGTGTTCAGGTCCTTGATGGCGTCCTGCTGGATCTTCTCGCCGTCGTCGACCGGCGGCGGTCCGGCCTCGTCCAGCGCGCTGGCGATGGCCTTGTCCGCGTCGGAGATGGCCTGGAAGGCCTTCGAGTCGGCCTGCTGGATCTCCGCGGGCTCACCGTCGGCGGCGGTCGAGACGATGGTGTGCTGCGCCTGCACACTCTTCTCCAGCTGTGGCTGGATCTGGCCGCACAGCGACTTCGCCCAGTCGTCGAGCTTGTTGTCGCCGTCGTCGCTGGTGCACCCCGACAAGGCCAGTACCAGTACCGCACCGCCGGACAGTGCGGCTGTGAGCTTCTTGTTCACCGGCTTGGTCCCTTCCATGGCTCTCGGCCCCCGGAACATACACGCCAACCGGGCGACAACCACGCGCCAGAGGTCCGTTTAATGCCGCATTAAAGCCATTTGCACCAAGCCGGGAGTAGCTCACGCAACACAAGACGGGCGGACGGCGCGTCAAGAAGCGCCGCCCGCCCGTCTGTTGAGCGGTGACCCGACAGGGTCAGGAAGCGGTCAGGAAATCACCGCCGACACCGACTCGGCCCGCTGGGACTCACCCCCGTCGCCGACGGCGATGCCGCGCCGCTTGGAGAGGTAGACCGCACCGGCGATGATCACGATCGCGAGGGTCGCGATCACCGCCCGCACGCCGACGCTCGCGTCGTCGCCGTAGCTGAACTGGACGACCGCGGGCGCGATGAGCAGCGCCACCAGGTTCATCACCTTCAGCAGGGGGTTGATCGCGGGACCCGCGGTGTCCTTGAACGGGTCGCCCACGGTGTCGCCGATGACGGTCGCGGCATGGGCCTCGCTGCCCTTGCCTCCGTGCGTGCCGTCCTCGACCATCTTCTTGGCGTTGTCCCACGCGCCACCGGAGTTGGCCAGGAAGACCGCCATCAGCAGACCGGTGGCGATCGCGCCCGCCAGGAACGCGGCGAGCGCACCGACGCCGAGCGTGAAGCCGACCGCGATCGGCGTCAGCACGGCCAGCAGCCCCGGCGTGGCCAGCTCGCGCAGCGCGTCCTTGGTGCAGATGTCGACGACGCGCCCGTACTCCGGCTTCTCGGTGTAGTCCATGATGCCGGGGCGCTCGCGGAACTGCCGCCGCACCTCGAAGACCACGGCGCCCGCCGACCGCGACACCGCGTTGATCGCGAGCCCCGAGAAGAGGAAGACGACCGCGGCGCCCAGCACCAGACCGACCAGGTTGTTGGGCTGCGAGATGTCCATGCTCAGGTTCATCTCGGTGGCCTTGGCGCCCACGTCGCTGACCGCCGTGGCGATCGCGTCGCGGTACGAGCCGAACAGCGCCGCCGCCGCGAGGACCGCGGTGGCGATCGCGATGCCCTTGGTGATGGCCTTGGTGGTGTTGCCGACGGCGTCCAGGTCGGTGAGCACCTGGGCGCCCGCGCCCTCGACGTCGCCGGACATCTCGGCGATGCCCTGGGCGTTGTCGGAGACCGGCCCGAAGGTGTCCATGGCGACGATCACGCCGACCGTGGTGAGCAGCCCCGTACCGGCCAGCGCCACCGCGAACAGCGCCAGCATGATCGACGTACCGCCGAGCAGGAACGCGCCGTAGACGCCGAGCCCGATCAGCAGCGCGGTGTAGACAGCCGACTCCAGGCCCAGCGAGATGCCCGCGAGTACGACGGTGGCCGGACCGGTCAGCGAGGACTTGCCGACATCCCTGACCGGGCGTCGGGTGGTCTCGGTGAAGTACCCGGTCAGCTGCTGGATCACCGCGGCCATGAGGATGCCGATGGCGACGGCGACGACCGCCAGAATGCGCGGATCACCGCTCTTGGCCTGGATCGCCGCGTCCGTGACGCCCTCCAGCTCGGCGTAGGTGCCGGGCAGGTACGCGAAGACCGCACCCGCGACCAGGACCAGGGAGATCAGCGCGGAGATGAAGAAGCCGCGGTTGATCGCGGTCATTCCGCTGCGGTCGGCGCGGCGCGGCGCCACCGCGAAGATGCCGATCATCGCGGTGACCACACCGATCGCGGGCACGATCAGCGGGAAGGCGAGTCCCGAGTCGCCGAAGGCGACCTTGCCCAGGATCAGGGCGGCGACCAGCGTGACGGCGTACGACTCGAAGAGGTCAGCCGCCATGCCCGCGCAGTCGCCGACGTTGTCGCCCACATTGTCGGCGATGGTCGCGGCATTGCGCGGATCGTCCTCCGGAATGCCCTGCTCGACCTTGCCGACCAGGTCGGCGCCGACGTCGGCGGCCTTGGTGAAGATGCCGCCGCCGACCCGCATGAACATCGCGATCAGCGCGGCGCCGAGACCGAAGCCCTCCAGGACCTTCGGCGCGTCGGCCGCGTAGACGAGCACCACACAGGAGGCGCCCAGCAGACCGAGCCCCACCGTGAACATGCCGACGACGCCGCCCGTGCGGAAAGCGATCTTCATGGCTTTGTGGGAGACCTCGGTGAGGTCCTTCGCCGGTTCGCCTTCGGCGGGTGTCGCTTCGCGGGCGGCCGCCGCCACCCGCACATTGCTGCGGACGGCTAGCCACATGCCGATATAACCGGTGGCCGCCGAGAAGAGCGCGCCGATCAGGAAGAAGATCGAGCGTCCGGCGCGCTGATTCCAGTCGTCCGCCGGCAGCAGCATGAGCAGGAAGAACACGACCACGGCGAATACGCCGAGAGTGCGCATCTGCCGGGCCAGATAGGCGTTCGCGCCTTCCTGGATCGCTGCCGCGATCTGTTTCATCTTCTCGGTGCCCTCGCCCGCCGCGAGAACCTGGCGCACCAGGACGCCCGCGACGACGAGCGCGGCGAGCGCGACCACCGCGATGGCGATCACGATGAGGCGGTTGTCGTCGGTCAGGACCGCGGCTGCGAGGGTTGAGGGGTGGTCAAACTGATGAGGGGTAGAAAGCCCCGCCATTCGTCCTCCTTGACGCTGGGGCTGAGCTCAAGATGTGGACGGATTGTAGGGAGCTTGACCTGATCAAAACAGGGCGCGGTAAACAGAATTGGCCTTGACCTGCTCCTCAGCAAATGATCCCGCCCGCAGATCGAACCCGAAAGTGGTAATGCCTCAAAAGCATTGACACTTGATCGTCAATCTATTTCCAATGATCTACGGCAGCAAAAAGGCCCTGCTCAGCAGGGCCTTAGGGGTGGGAGTCGGCGTCAGGGCGAGAGCCGGTGTCAGGGCAGCAGCGTCGCGGGGGCCGTCGGCCAGCTCATTTTGATCAGCCCGCCGCTCTCGTCGGCGCTGACCTCCACATCGTCGACGAGACCGCTGATGACGGCGAGCCCCATCTCGTCCTCGCCCTCGGACTCCAGGCCGTCGGCGGCGTCCGCCTGAGGGGCCGCGCCCGCGGCGCCATTGGAGTGCGGGGCCTCGTCGCCGACCTCGATGGAGAACTGCTTCTCCTCCTCGATCAGCGCCACCCGCACCGGTGCCAGCACGCCGTTGCTCTGATGCAGGCCGACCGCGCGGGTGCAGGCCTCGCCGACGGCGAGCCTGACCTCGTCGAGAACCGCCTCGTCCACCCCGGCCCGGCGCGCCACCGCGGCCGCCACCAGACGGGCGGTCCTGACGTGCTCGGGCAGCGCGCTGAAGCGGAGTTCCACGGTGGCCATGCATCCCCCTTGGACATGTGAGCGTGCTTTCAAGGGGCCGGGCCAACGGCCCGGTCCCCCCTGCTCCTGTCGCCCCGAGCTACCGGGCTCGGGGCTTCGGCCGTCAGTCGGTGGCCGACACCGCTTCATCGACCGAGGTGTGAATCGGGAACACCTTGGTCAGACCGGTGATGCGGAAGATCTTCAGAATGCGCTCCTGGTTGCAGACCAGCCGCAGTGAGCCCTCGTGGGCCCGCACCCGCTTCAGGCCGCCTACCAACACGCCGAGCCCGGTGGAGTCGAGGAAGTCGACACCCTCCATGTCCACGACGAGATGGAAGCTGCCATCGTTCACCAGCTCGACCAGCTGCTCCCGCAGCTTGGGCGCGGTATATACATCGATTTCGCCACCGACCCTGACGATCGTGCGATCGCCGACGGTTTCGGTCGACAGAGACAGATCCACGGAGCCTCCAGCACCTTGCTCTCGAGCAATCACCCCTCGGCTGCCTGAGCTTCAGGCCTGGGGGATCGCCAGCCGCGATGGCATTCAATCACTTAACGGCACGTGTGCACGACGCCTTCGGACCATTGTCCGTCACGCCGGTGACACACTCGATGCCGATGGCCAAGAATCACCGTCCCGATCCGACCCCGGCGGGCGACCGCGAGCACACCTCCCCGCGTACGGTCCTGGACCGGCTCACCGCGGGGGCGAGCCGGGCTTCGCGCATCACTCATACGGAGCACCTGCCCCCGCGGACGGGTCGCCATGCCGTCTGGCCCGACCGCATCCGCCCCGAGGTCATCGCCGCCGTCCAGAAGCGGGGCATCGAGCACCCCTGGGCCCACCAGGCGCTCGCCGCCGAGCACGCCCTGGACGGCCGGTCCGTGGTCGTCGCCACCGGCACCGCGTCCGGCAAGTCCCTCGCCTATCTGATGCCGGTGCTCTCCGCGCTCCTCGACGGAGCCGAGGCCCCCGCCCAGTGGACCCGGCAGCGCGAAGCCCTTCTCCGGGGCGGCGAGCGGTGGACGGGCGGGCGGGGCGCGACCGCGCTCTATCTCGCCCCGACCAAGGCGCTGGCCGCCGACCAGTGCCGGTCCGTGAAGGAGCTGGCCGAGCCCCTGGGGCACGCCGTCAGGCCCGCGGTCTACGACGGGGACACCCCCGTCGAGGAACGCGAATGGGTACGCCAGTACGCCAACTACGTCCTGACCAACCCGGACATGCTGCACCGGGGCATCCTGCCCTCGCACCCCCGCTGGTCCTCCTTCCTGCGCGCGCTGCGCTATGTCGTCATCGACGAGTGCCACACCTATCGCGGCGTCTTCGGCTCGCATGTCGCCCAGGTGCTGCGCCGCCTGCGCCGCCTCTGCGCCCGCTACGGCGCCGACCCGGCGTTCCTGCTGGCCTCCGCCACCGCCTCCGACCCCTCCATAGCCGCGGGCCGACTCACCGGCCTGCCCGTACAGGAGGTGGCCGACGACGCCTCGCCACGCGGTGAGCTGGTCTTCGCCCTCTGGGAACCGCCGCTCACCGAGCTGCACGGTGAGCAGGGCGCCCCGGTCCGCCGCACCGCCACCGCCGAGACCGCGGACCTGCTGACGGATCTGACCGTGCAGGGGGTGCGCTCGGTCGCGTTCGTACGCTCCCGCAGGGGCGCCGAACTGATCTCGATGATCGCCCAGGAGCGGCTCGCCGAGGTCGACCAGTCCCTGGTGAGCCGGGTCTCGGCCTACCGCGGCGGATACCTTCCCCAGGAGCGCCGCGCCCTGGAGCGCGCCCTGCATTCCGGCAGGCTCCTCGGCCTCGCCGCCACGACCGCGCTCGAACTCGGCGTGGACGTCTCGGGCCTGGACGCCGTGGTGATGGCGGGCTATCCGGGCACCCGAGCCTCACTGTGGCAGCAGGCGGGCCGCGCCGGGCGCACGGGACGCGGAGCGCTGGCGGTCCTCGTCGCCCGTGACGACCCGCTGGACACCTATCTCGTCCACCACCCCGAAGCGCTGTTCCGGCAGCCCGTGGAGTCCACCGTCCTCGACCCGGACAACCCGTACGTCCTGGCCCCGCACCTGTGCGCGGCCGCCGCCGAGCTCCCGCTCACCGACGACGACCTGGCCCTCTTCGGCCCCGCCGCCACCGGGCTCCTGCCGCAGCTGGAGACCGCGGGGCTGTTGCGCCGCCGCACCCGGACCTGGCACTGGACGCGCCGCGAACGCGCCGCCGACCTCACCGACATCCGCGGTGAAGGCGGCCGCCCGGTCCAGGTCGTCGAGTCCGGAACCGGGCGACTGCTCGGCACCGTCGACGCGTCCGCCGCCCACACGGCCGTGCACGACGGCGCGGTCCACCTCCACCAGGGCCGTACCTACCTGGTACGACGGCTCGACCTCGAGGACTCGGTCGCGCTGGTCGAAGAGGCCGATCCGCCATACTCGACCACCGCCCGCGACACCACCGCCATCTCCGTCCTGGACACCGACACCCAGGTCCCCTGGGGCGAGGGCCGCCTCTGCTACGGCTCCGTCGAAGTCACCAACCAGGTCGTCTCCTTCCTCCGTCGCAGACTCATCACCGGCGAGGTACTCGGCGAGACCAAGCTCGATCTGCCGCCCCGCACCCTGCGCACCCGTGCCGTCTGGTGGACGGTGACCGAGGACCAGCTGGACGCCGCCCGGATCAACCCGGAGCAGTTGGGCGGCGCTCTGCACGCCGCCGAGCACGCCTCCATCGGGATGCTGCCGCTCTTCGCCACCTGCGACCGCTGGGACATCGGCGGCGTCTCGGTCCCGCTCCACCCGGACACGCTGCTGCCGACGGTCTTCGTCTACGACGGCCAGCCGGGTGGCGCGGGCTTCGCGGAACGGGCCTTCCACACCGCCGTCGAGTGGCTCACCGCGACCCGCGAGGCCATCGCCGCCTGCGAGTGCGAGGCGGGCTGCCCGTCCTGCATCCAGTCGCCGAAGTGCGGCAACGGCAACGACCCGCTGCACAAGCGCGGCGCCGTACGCCTCCTCACCGAACTCCTCAAGGGAGCGCCGCACGCCTAGGGCCTGATGTGCGGGCGGGTCCTGGCCGCGCCCCGGCACGGTCGCCTGGTCGACGGCCGTGGCAGGCGCCGGGTCCGTCGCCGCGGCGGGTCCCGCGCGTGAGCGCACCGCCGAACTGAACGGCCCGGCACGCGCCCGTACCGTCACGTCGGCGATCTCCCCCTGGATCGTGCACCGCAGCACGTCGGCGCGCTGCGCCCGAGCCACCCGCGCGGCCCCCGCGCAGGCGGGGCCCTGGCCCCGCAGCGCGTGGTCGGCCGCCGCGAGTGCCGCCAGGTCCGCGGCACCGCCCGCCCGGTGCCGGGACAGGACCGCCTGGCCGAGCAGCAGCACCGCGCCGAACACGATGCTCAGCGCACCCGCCACCACGACCACCCATACGGTCGCCGACCCCCGGTCGCCGCCCCCTCGCATCCGCCCTCTCATGCGCCCTCCTCCGCTCGTCCTTCCGCCAGCGCGACCGCCTCGGACCGCAGGCGCAGGGCGAGCGCCCCTGGGCCGGGCGAGTCCACCGAGACCGACACCCGCACCAGATCACCCTCACGGCGTACCGCGACCCGTGCCCCGCGCGGCGCCGCCCGCTCCGCCGCCGCCACCGCCGCGCTCCGTGGCTCCTGCCGGGCCGCCGCACGGGCTCCGGCCCTGGCCGCGTCCACGCACTGGATCTGCGCCGAGGCGGCCATCAGCGCCCACACCAGCGCCATCGCGAGCAGCACCAGAGCCGGGATCACCGCGGCCGCCTCCGCCGTCACATAGCCGCCGTCCCCGCGCCCGCTCCTGCTCCTTCCTGCTCGGCCGCGCTCAGAACTGGACACCGAGTGCCTTCCCGATGACCCCTTCCAGCGCCGCCTTCACTCCGTCGCTGGTCACCACGCGGTAGAGCAACGCCGCGAAGCCGCAGGCCGCGACCGTGCCCAGGGCGTACTCGGATGTCGTCATCCCCGCGTCGTTCGCCCGCATCCGGGCCCGTACCCGCCTGAAGTACCTCATTCCAACCCCTCCGATCCGCGTTCACCGATCCGCGTTCACCGAATCCACTACCGATCCACGTCTGCCCTTGCGCCTCAGCCGCCCTCCAGCAGCCCGCCCGCCAGGCCGATCACCACCGGCACGATCCCGACCGCGAGAAACGCGGGCAGAAAGCACAGCCCCACCGGCGCGGCGATCACCACCGCCGCCCTACGGGCCCGCGCCGCGGCCGTACGCGCCCACGCGGCACGGCACTCGCTCGCCAGCAGCGCCATCTGCTCCGCTGCCGGAGCACCCGACGAGCCCGCCCGCTCAAGACAGCGGGCCAGTGGCCCGGCACCCGGTATCTCGCCCAACCACCGCCAGGCCCGCTCTGGTTCGCCCCCGAGGCGCAGCTCCGCCGCAGCCCGCGCCAGCCGCTCGCCGACCGGGCCTCGCAGCGAGTCTCCGACCGCCTCGGCCGCCGCGACCGGACCGGCGCCCGCCGCGAGGCACGCCGTCAGCAGGTCGGCGGCGAGCGGAAGCTCCCCCGGTGTCTCGTCACGGTTCACGGAGCCGTGCGGGTTCCGCCGCCGCCAGCGCCACGCCGCGTATCCCGCGCCCGCCCCAAGCGCCACCCCCACGACGCCGCCGACCACGGCGAATCCGGCGCAGACCGCGCCCACCACCGGCAGCCAGTCCCCCAGGGCTCCCCGCCACCGGGGCCGCCGCGGCACTCGGCGTTCCTGGCCGAAGATCCGTCGCAGCCTCAGCCGCGCCTTCCGTTCGCGCCGCCCCACCGTCGCCGCCCACACCACACAGACCACGGCGACCGCCAGCGGCACCGTCACCCCCAGCCTGTGGACAACTTCCGCACCCATCAGCCCCTCACCTCCGCACGCTCCACGCCCTGCACCCACGGCCCACACACGCCGCTCACCGCTCACCCCGCACGCGCCCGCCTAAGCTGGCTGCGCGCCTCGCACAATCCGCATCACCCACCACACCCCCAGCCCCTCCAACGCCCCGCCCACCAGCAGGCACCCCAGCCCCGCCGGGGTGTGCAGCAGCACGCCCAGCGGGTCGGCGCCGAGCGCGGTGCCCATGGCCAGGCCCACCGCGGGAAGCACCGCGAGCAGCACCGCCGTGGACCGTGCCCCGGCCAGCTGAGCGCGCAGGTCGGCACGCTGGTCGCGCTCGGCCCGCAGCGCCCTTTCGAGCCGACCGAGCCCCGCCGCGAGTCCGGCACCGCGGTCCACGGCGACCCGCCAGCACGCCGCGAGCCCCAGCAGACCGTCCGCGCCCGGCTCCCGCGCCGCCTCCCGCAGCGCGCCCGGCACATCGCCGCCGAACCGCGCGGCGGCCAGCACCGCCGCCTGAGCCGCACCGAGCCCGCCCGAGTCGCGAGCGGCGACGAGCAGCGCGGGGCCAGGCTGGCGCCCCGCTCGCACCTCCCCGGCGAGCGCCCCGCACAGCGCGATCACGGCATCCGCCCGCGCCTGACGCTCCCGCCGCCGCTCACGGGCCCGCAGCGCCCGCCCCGCCAGCGGCACCCCCAGGACGCCCAGGACCAGCGGCAGCACCGACTCCCCCAGCACGGCGACCGTCAACCCGGCCGCCGCGCACCACCATTCGCTCCGCGCGCGGGCCCGCAGCCAGCTCAGCCAGCGCTCCCACCCAGGGTCCTGAGCGGGCAGCGCCGAGCCGCCCGCGACGAGCAGCCGCGCCCGCCGCAGACTCCGGTCTTGTCCCGAGGTCAGCCAGAGGGCCGCCAGCCCCGCGCACACCGCCGCCGCGTACATCGGCCCCCCGGAAGCCAGCACGCCCGTCGTCACCAGGCACCCCCGAGAAGCCCGCGCAGCCGCTCCCAGCCCCGCCCGCGCACGAATCCCTCCGCGCCCCACCGCAGCGCGGGAACCGCCACCACCAGTCCCGATGAGTCCCGCTCCAGTACGTTCAGCTCGGCGACCCGACGTCGCCCCGCCCGATCCCGTACGAGGTGGAGGACCACCGAGAGTGCCGCCGCCAGCTGGCTGTGCAGGGCGGCCCGGTCCAGGCCCGCCGTCGTGCCCAGCGCCTCCAGCCGCGCCGGGACGTCGGCCGCGGCGTTGGCATGGACCGTGCCGCAGCCTCCCTCGTGGCCCGTGTTGAGCGCGGCGAGCAGGTGGACGACCTCGGCTCCCCGGACCTCGCCCACGACCAACCGGTCGGGCCGCATCCGCAGCGCCTGCCGCACCAGATCCCGCAGGTCCACCCGGCCCGCGCCCTCCTGGTTGGCGGGCCGGGTCTCCAGCCGCACCACATGGGGGTGCTCCGGCCGGAGCTCGGCGGAGTCCTCGGCCAGGACGATCCGCTCGTCCGGGCCCACCAGGCCCAGCAGGGCGCTGAGCAGCGTCGTCTTGCCCGAGCCCGTTCCCCCGCTGATCAGAAACGACGCCCGTGCCTCGACCAGCGCGCGCAGCACCCGGTCGCCGCCGGGCGGCACCGTCCCCGCGACGAGCAGCTCCGGGAGCGAGAACGCCCGCGGCCGCACCACCCGCAGCGAGAGGCAGGTCGAGCCGACCGCCACCGGTGGCAGGACGGCGTGCAGCCGCGTCCCGTCGGGCAGCCGTGCGTCCACCCAGGGCCTGGCGTCGTCGAGGCGCCGCCCGGCGACCGCCGCGAGCCGCTGGGCGAGTCGCCGTACCGCCTCCGCGCTCTCGAACGACACCCGAGTCAGCTCCAGGCCATGCCCCCGGTCCACCCACACCCGGTCGGGCGCCGACACCAGCACATCGGTCACCTCGGGGTCGGTGAGCAGCGGCTCCAGCGGCCCGCTGCCCACCAGCTCGGAGCGCAACTCACGCACCACTCCGAGGAGTTCCGAGTCGCCCAGCACCCGGCCCTGGGCCCGCAGCGCCTGGGCGACACCCGCCGGGGTCGGCTCGGCGCCGCTCTGCGCGAGCCACCGCCGGACCCCGTCCAGCAGCTCGGCGCCGCCCCGCGCCCCGGCGCTCATGACCCGCCCTCCACCGAAACCCGGCTCCAGAAGGCCGTACAGAACCGGGCCAGCGGGCCTCGCCCGCTTCCGGCCGGTGGCGTATCGCACCCCCACAGGCCGGGCTCCTGAGGCACTTCGCCGGCGAGCGGCAGATCGAGCAGCCGGGCCACCTCCGCCGCGTCGAGACCGCCCGCGAAGGGGCCGCGCACCACGGCCCGCAGGTCCCGCAGCACCATGCCCGCCGACGCGGCCACCCGCCCGGCCGCCGCCACCGCACGCAGCTCCGCGGGCACCACCAGCAGGCCGAGGTCGAGTTGGGCCAGCGCCTCAGCCGCCCCTTCGTCGACCCGGCGTGGGAGGTCGACCACGACCACTCCGCCGCGCCTGCGCGCCGCGGCGAGCACTGCCCGCATCGCGCCGGGCGGCACCACCACCGAGTCGCCGCGGTCCCAGCTGAGCACGCGCAGCGCGTGCAGTTCGGGCAGCGACTCCTCAAGCGCGCCGCTTCCGAGCCGCCCCCTGGAGTGGGCGAAGGCGGGCCATCTGAGGCCCTGGACGCTCTCGCCGCCGAGCAGCACATCGGCCCCGCCGCCCAACGGATCGGCGTCGATGAGCATCGTGCGGCGTCCGGCCCTGGCCGCGGTCACCGCGAGCGCGCAGGCCAGTGTCGAGGCTCCGGCGCCGCCGCGGCCGCCGATCACACCGACGGTCAGCGCCTGTCGTCCCACGCCCTCCGCCACGTCCGCGATGCGGTCCACCAGCCACTGTTCGGCGTCCGGCAGCCGCAGCACGTGGTCCGCGCCGATCTCCACCGCCCGCTGCCATACGGCCGGGTCGTCCTGGTCCCGTCCGACCAGGCACACCCCGCGTCTGCGCGCCGCCCCGCGCACGCGCGTCGCCGCGTCGTCCCCGACCAGCACCAGCGGAGCCGCCTCCCAGCTGCCTCTGCGCTCCGGCAGCCCGTAATGCACCTCGGGTCGCGCTCCCGCCGCGGCGCACAGCCGCAGCAGGTCGTCGAGCAGCTCGGCGTCCTCCGTGACGATCAGTGGTCCGCTGTGCCGCCCGGCCTCGGCCGTCAGCCGCTCGTCCGTGGTCGATCCAGTCATGACGCCCGCCCCCTCTCGCTCCGAGCCCGCGCCGGGCTCCCTCGTGAACTCGCGAATCCCACGCCCCGGACTTGGCCGAGAACATGGCGTGAACCCGACCGTGAACAGGGCCACGGCCGTGGACTCGACCGCGAACGGGCCGCGGTCGAGAAGTGGACCGCGGACTTCGCGGCCCGGAATCACCATGAGCGGAACCCGGAAATCATGTGGATCTTGGTCGAAATCTGTGGACAGCCAGGCGACTGTGGATATCCCGCTCACCCATCCCAGCGACATAGGCCGGACTTTCACAGCGCAGCACGATCACTACGCAGTGTGACAATCCCAAGTAGGCGAGGGGTGCCGCCGCACTCGCGGTCAGCACCGGCGTCAGGGCAAAAAAGAAGGGCCCAAACGGGCCCGGACATGCGACGACCCCCGCCGGGGGGGAGAGCGGGGGTCGTCCCCACGGTCCGACTCGGGGGGGGAGGAGCCAGACCGGGTTAGCACGGTCGCGAACGATCCGTGACTTCCATGGTGTACCCGAGAGCCTTCTCAGGCAAACCCACACGCCACAGCTTACGCCGAATGGTGGGCACCTATGCTCGGGCTCGTGGAAAACCACTCCCTGCCTCACTCACCGCCCTACTCGGCACCCCGCACAGCAGCGTTCTTCGACCTGGACAAGACGGTCATCGCGAAGTCGAGCACGCTCACCTTCGGCAAGTCCTTCTACCAAGGAGGACTGATCAACCGAAGGGCGGTGCTGCGTACCGCATACGCCCAGTTCGTGTTCCTCGCGGGCGGCGCCGACCACGACCAGATGGAGCGCATGCGCGAGTACCTCTCGGCGCTGTGCCGCGGCTGGAACGTCCAACAGGTCAAGGAGATCGTCGCCGAGACCCTGCACGACATCATCGACCCGATCATCTACGACGAGGCCGCGTCACTCATCGAGAGCCACCACACCGCCGGGCGCGATGTGGTGATCGTGTCGACCTCGGGCGCCGAGGTGGTCGAGCCGATCGGCGAACTCCTGGGCGCGGACCGCGTGGTGGCCACCCGCATGATCGTCGGCGACGACGGCTGCTTCACGGGCGAGGTGGAGTACTACGCGTACGGCCCGACCAAGGCCGAGGCGGTCAGGGAACTCGCCGCGTCCGAGGGGTACGACCTCGAGCGCTGCTACGCGTACAGCGACTCGGCCACCGATCTGCCGATGCTCGAGGCGGTCGGCCACCCGCACGCGGTCAACCCCGACCGCGCCCTGCGCCGCGAGGCGCTCACCCGAGACTGGCCGATTCTCGACTTCCACCGTCCGGTCCGCCTGAAGCAGCGCGTGCCGTCGCTGTCGGCCCCGTCCCGCCCGGCGCTGCTGACGGCCGCCGCCGTCGGCGCCGCCGCGGTCACCGCCGGCCTGGTGTGGTACACGAGCCGACGCCGGGCGGCGACGACCTGAGCGTGGGCCCCGGCCGCACACCCCCAGACCGACGCCCCGGTTCGCCCGTATTTGAACCTAAAAGTAAAGAACTCGGCCCAGGACTTTCGCTTCCTTCGGGACAGGAGTAGAAAGGAGTCAACGGCCCGCGAGACCAAGGACATCCGAGAGGAACACCTTTAACGCATTAACGGCCCCACGGACCGCGCATGGAAGCCGAGCACCCACGCGACGTCGACCCGTCGATTACGGGCCAGCCGCACCAGGCAACGGGCAAAGACCCCGACCTGATGGGCAACATATCGAGGACGCTTGGTAACTGGGTGGACATGCCAGCGGCGGTACCTCCACAGGTACCGCCGCAACCCTGTTCAGGGAAAATCCCGCGCGAGTCCCACGCGACCGCGCCGCTACGCCGCCCCGCGCTGCAGCGCCTCACAGACCGCCGTCGACTCCCTGGCGCCCAGCCCGACCGCCTTCCCGCAGTGCGCGATCCACGCCGCCACCCCCTCCGGCGTACCGGACGCGTAACCGTCGAGCGCCGCCACATAGGCCGCCCTCCCGAGCTCGGCGTATCCGGTCTCGGCCGGGCAGATGGACTTCGGATCGAGGCCGCTGCCGACCAGCACCACCCGCTCGGCCGCCCGTGCCACCAGTCCGTTGTACGAGCCGAAGGGCCGCAGCGCGAGCAGCTCCCCGTGCACCACCGCCGCCATCACCAGCGCCGGTGCCGGGCTGCCCGCGATCACCAGCCCGGACAGGCCCTCCAGGCGCCCCGCCACCTCGTCGGCGTCCGGCAGCGGAAGCTCGATCAGCGGCTCGTCGACCGGCTCGGCACCCTGCCTGGGCCGCCCCACGGTGTCGTCCTGCGCACCGGCCGCCACCAGGTGCAGCCGCGCCAGCACCCGCAGCGGCGACTGCCGCCAGATGGACAGCAGCTGCCCGGCCTCCGCGGTCAGCCGCAGCGCGGCGCCGACCGTACGGGCCTCGCCGTCGACGCTGAAGTCACTGCGCCTGCGCACCTCTTCGAGCGCCCAGTCGGCCCCGGACAGCGCGGCGGAACCCCGCGCGCCGCGCAGTGCGGCCTCGGAGGTGATCTCGTTGCTGCGGCGCCGCATGACCCGGTGCCCGTAGACCCGGTCCACGGCCTTGCGCACGGACTCCACGGACTCGGTCACGCCCGGCAGCGCGCTCAGTGCCGCGAGCGGGTCGGCTGTCGTACTCATAGGTACGACCCTACGCACCCAGCGCTCGCACCCCACGAAGGAGTGGTCTTCTTCACGTCGCCCAACCGCGTACAGCGACTACTCCACTACCCTTGGTGAACATGAAAATTGCTTTCGTCGGGAAGGGCGGCAGCGGCAAGACCACCCTGTCCTCGCTCTTCATCCGCCATCTCGCCGCCGCCGGATCACCGGTCATCGCGGTCGACGCCGACATCAACCAGCATCTGGGCGCCGCGCTCGGCCTGACCGACGACGAGGCCGCCGCGCTGCCCGCGATGGGCGCGCAACTGCCGCTGATCAAGGACTACCTGCGCGGAGGCAATCCGCGGATCGCCTCCGCCGAGACGATGATCAAGACAACGCCTCCCGGCGCGGGTTCGCGGCTGCTGCGGGTCCGCGAGGAGAACCCGGTGTACGCGGCCTGCGGGCGCGCCGTGGAACTCGACGGCGGCGCCGTGCGTTTGATGGTCACCGGCCCCTTCACCGAAGCCGATCTCGGTGTCGCCTGCTACCACTCCAAGGTCGGCGCGGTCGAGCTCTGCCTGAACCATCTGGTCGACGGCCGAGGCGAGTTCGTCGTCGTCGACATGACGGCGGGCTCGGACTCGTTCGCCTCCGGCATGTTCACCCGCTTCGACATGACCTTCCTGGTCGCCGAACCGACCCGTAAGGGCGTCTCCGTCTACCGCCAGTACAAGGAGTACGCCCGAGACTTCGGCGTCGCCCTCGCCGTCGTCGGCAACAAGGTCCAGGGCCAGGACGACATCGACTTCCTGCGTGCGGAGGTGGGAGACGATCTGCTGCTGACGGTCGGGCACTCCGACTGGGTGCGGGCGATGGAGAAGGGCCGCCCGCCGCGGTTCGAGCTGCTCGAACCGCGGAACCGCGAGGCCCTCGCGACCATGGCCGCCGCCGCGGACGCCTCGTACGAGCGGCGGGACTGGGAGCGCTACACCCGCCAGATGGTGCACTTCCACCTGAAGAACGCCGCGGGGTGGGGGAACGCGAAGACGGGCGCCGACCTGGCGGACCAGGTCGACCCCGACTTCGTCCTGCGCGAAGACGCCCCCACGGACACTCCCGCGAGTACGTCCGCGAGCACCTCCGCGGACACTCTGGCCGGTGCTAGCCCTTCCCCTCAGCTGACTTGACGCCCTCGGCGCCCGGCACGCCCTTGGGCGCCGGTGCGGGCTGGGCGGCCAGGTAGCCCGCCCAGCCCCGCTTCGGGGCCTCGCCCACGCCGAGTTCACGCAGCTTGGCCAGGACCCGCGGGTCCTGGGCGTCCAGCCAGTCTGCGAGCTGACGGAAGGACACACAGCGCACATCGCGCTTGGTGCAGACGCGTTCGATGGTCTCCTCGATGGCGCGCATATACGTGCCGCCGTTCCAGGACTCGAAGTGGTTGCCGATGATCAGCGGGGCGCGGTTGCCGTCGTAGGCGCGCTGGAAGCCCTGGAGCAGCCCGTCGCGCATCTGGTCACCCCAGTACTCGTGCTTGGCGGGGTCGCCCTGCGAGGTGCTGCCCGACTGGTTGACCATGAAGTTGTAGTCCATGGTCAGCGTCTCGAAGGCCCGGCCCGGTACCGGCACCAGCTGCATCGACAGATCCCACAGCCCGTTCTTCTTCTTGGGCCACAGCTGGTTGTTGACACCGCTGGTGTCGTAGCGGAAGCCGAGCTCGCGGGCCGCCTGCATGAAGTTCCGCTGCCCCTCCAGGCACGGCGTGCGGCCGCCGATCAGCTCCTGGTCGTAGTCGAAGGGGAGCGGCTCGGCCTTCTTGGTGCCGGTGTTGGACTTCCACTCCTTGACGAAGGCCTTGGCCTGGGCGATCTCGCTCTTCCAGTCCGCGACCGACCACTCGCCGACCCCGCCGCCCTTGCCGCAGAAGTGCCCGTTGAAGTGGGTGCCGATCTCGTTGCCCTCAAGCCAGGCGCCGCGCAGTTGCTCCACGGTGTCCTTGATGCCCTGGCGGTCATTGAAGCCGATGTCGGACCGGCCCGCCGAGTGCCGGGGCGGGTCGTAGAGCTCCTTCTTGTCCTCGGGCAGCATGTACACGCCGCTCAGGAAGTACGTCATGGTGGCGTCGTTGGCCTTGGCGACCTTGCGGAAGTACGAGAAGAGCTTCTGGCTGTCCTCGCCCGCCCCGTCCCAGGAGAAGACGACGAACTGCGGGGGCTTCTCGCCGGGCTTCAGCTTCTCGGGCTTGGCCAGGTTCGGCTGCGCGCCGGTGAAGGCCGTCGAGCCGTCTCCGATCAGTCGTACCGCGCTCTTCGGGGCGGGCGCGGGCTGCGCCTTCTTCGCGCCGCTGGGGCCGTTCGCGCCCTCGCCGGTACGTGACTCCCCGCCGCCCGCGCAGCCGGACAGAGCCACGGCGCACACCGCGACGGTGACACCCGCGACAAGCCTCTTGGTGGCGGCCATCATCCGCCCACCTCTTCCTTCGGGTCGGTTCCTGTCGACAGCGCGGCCAACGTCGCATGCCATAGCGGGGCAAAAGGTGCGACAAGCCGTAGAAATGGTCTATCCACTCTTCCGAGTGAAGAGTTACCCCATTTGCCCCGATACCCCTTCCCATCTCTTTACTCTCCATTACCATTCATTTACTGAGAGTTGAGAAACCACGTGAGTTGTGAGATGAGCTGAGACACCCGGAATACCGGAGGAGACGGGAAACATGTCCGCCTACGTCCCCACCCGCCCCCACAAGAGGTTCCGGATCGCGGGAGCCGATCTGTCCGCCTCGATCACCGTGTTCCTGATCGCGCTGCCGCTGTCCCTCGGCATCGCCCTGGCCACCGGCGCGCCGCTCCAGGCGGGCCTGGTCGCCGCCGCCGTCGGCGGTCTGGTGGCCGGCCGCCTCGGCGGCGCTCCCCTCCAGGTCAGCGGCCCCGCGGCCGGACTCACCGTGGTCACCGCCGACCTCATCCAGCAGTACGGCTGGCGTACGACCTGTGCCATCACCGTGCTCGCCGGTGTCACCCAACTTGCCCTGGCCTCCCTGCGGGTGGCCCGTTCCGCACTGGCCGTCAGCCCCGCGATCGTGCACGGCATGGTGGCCGGCATCGGCGTCACCATCGCCGTCGCACAACTGCACATCGTGCTGGGCGGCAGTCCGCACAGCTCCGTCGTCGACAACCTCCGCGAGCTTCCCGCCCAGTTGGCCGACCCCCATCCGGTCGCGCTGTCGATCAGCGCGCTGACCCTGCTGGTGCTGCTGGCCTGGCCGCGCCTGCCCGGAAGGGCCGGGCGGGCGGTACGGAAGATCCCGGCCCCGCTCGCCGCGGTGGCGGGGGCGACGGCGGTGGCCGCGGCGGCCGGGCTGAGCCTGGCGCGCGTCGAACTGCCGTCCTGGCAGAGCCATGCGCTGGCCGGGATGCCCGAAGGCCCGGCGCTCGGCCTGATCGCGGCGGTGCTCACCGTTACCCTCGTCAGCAGCATCACATCCCTGCTCTCCGCAGTGGCCGTGGACAAGCTGGCCACCGCGCGCAAAGGCCCGCCGACGCCACGCGCCAACCTCGACCGGGAACTGCGCGGCCAGGGCGCGGCGAACATCGTCTCCGGCGCGCTGGGCGGACTACCGGTCGCCGGTGTCCCGGTACGCAGCGTGGCAAACGTCCAAGCGGGGGGTGTGAGCCGCAACTCCACCATGCTGCACGGCCTCTGGATCGTGGTCGCCGCGCTGCTCCTGGTGCCCGCGCTCGACCTCATCCCGCTCGCGGCGCTGGCCGCGCTGGTGATGGCCATCGGCGTCCAGATGGTGTCCCTCACGCACATCCGGACCGTCACCCGGCACCGCGAAGTCATGGTCTACACGATCACCACAGCCGCTGTGGTCTTCCTGGGAGTGCTGGAAGGCGTGGCGATCGGCGTCGTGGTGGCCGTCGCCGTGGCGCTGCACCGACTGGCCCGCACCCGCATCACGTACACGGAGAAGAACGGCATCCACCAGGTGCGGGTACGCGGGCAGTTGACCTTCCTCGCGGTACCTCGCCTGAGCCGCTCGCTGCATCAGGTGCCACACGGCTCCGAGGCCGTGGTCGAGCTGGACGGCTCCTTCATGGATCACGCGGCGTACGAGACCCTGCAGGACTGGCAGGCGGCGCACATCGCGCACGGCGGCACTGTCGAGCTGACCGGACGCTCGGGCAGCCGCATCGCCGAGCCCGCGTCCGACTCCCACACCTGCTGCCGCCCCTGGACGCCCTGGCGCAACCACCGCTGCGACCGTCCCGCCGAGACGCCCCAGCACCGGCACCAACTGGCCAGCGGCATCGGCGCGTTCCAGCGCGACACCGCGCCCCTGGTCCGGCAGGAGCTGGCGCGGCTCGCCAGCGAGGGGCAACGGCCCTCGCAGCTGTTCCTCACCTGCGCCGACTCCCGGCTGGTCACCTCGATGATCACCTCAAGCGGCCCCGGAGACCTGTTCGTCGTGCGCAACGTGGGCAATCTCGTGCCGCTGCCCGGACAGGAGAGCGGGGACGACTCGGTAGCGGCCGCGATCGAGTACGCGGTGGAGGTACTGCGGGTGGAGTCGATCACCGTGTGCGGGCACTCCGGCTGCGGCGCCATGCAGGCGCTGCTGCACAGCGCTCCGGGAACGGACCGGACACCGGCTCCGGACACAGACCGGGCACCGGGTCCGAGCGCGGACCAGACACCGGGTCCGGACGCGGACCAGACACCGCTGCGCCGCTGGCTGCGGCATGGCGCGCCCAGTCTGGAGCGGATGGCGAACCGACACGACTCCTGGGCGTTGATCGCGGGGCGGGAACCGGCTGACGTGGTCGAACAGCTCTGCCTGACCAACGTGGTGCAGCAGCTGGAGCATCTGCGGTCGCATCCGGCGGTGGCGCGCGGCCTGGCCCAGGGCACACTCCAGCTGCACGGCATGTACTTCCATGTGGGCGAGGCCCAGGCGTATCTGCTCGCCGACTGCGACCGGCTCTTCGACCGGGTGGCGCCTACCGCGTTGGAGCGCGCGTGAACCGCCGCCCGCACCCGCCCGTGCCACCGTATGACGCCATCCGGCCGACACCTCACCCTCCACTCACCCCCGACACGCACAGGTCTAAACCAATTTCCGGCAAACCCTTGTCACCGGGGGCGCGGGTCTGATGAGGTGTGGTCTGGGACACAACGGACACCCTGGGAAAGGGAGATGTCGTGAGCAACGAAAGCCTGGCCAACCTGCTCAAGGAAGAGCGCAGGTTCGCGCCGCCCGCCGCGCTGGCCGAAGCCGCCAACGTCACGGCCCAGGCGTATGAACAGGCCAAGGCTGACCGGCTCGGTTTCTGGGCCGAGCAGGCGCGCCGACTGAGCTGGGCGAGCGAGCCGACCGAGACCCTCGACTGGTCGAATCCGCCGTTCGCCAAGTGGTTCGCCGACGGGAAGCTCAACGTCGCGTACAACTGCGTGGACCGCCATGTCGAAGCGGGCCACGGCGACCGGGTCGCCATCCACTTCGAGGGCGAGCCCGGCGACAGCCGCAGCATCACCTACGCCGCGCTCAAGGACGAGGTCAGCAAGGCGGCGAACGCGCTGACCGAACTGGGCGTGCAGAAGGGCGACCGGGTCGCCGTCTACCTGCCGATGATCCCCGAGGCCGCGGTGGCCATGCTGGCCTGCGCCCGCGTCGGCGCCGCGCACTCGGTCGTCTTCGGCGGCTTCTCGGCGGACGCCCTGGCCGCCCGTATCGAGGACGCCGACGCCAAGGTCGTCATCACCGCGGACGGCGGCTACCGGCGCGGTAAGCCCGCCGCGCTCAAGCCCGCCGTCGACGCCGCCGTCGAGCGCGTCGACCGCGTCCAGCACGTCGTGGTGGTACGCCGTACGGGCCAGGACATCGCCTGGAACGACGGCCGGGACGTGTGGTGGCACGAGATCACCGAGCGGCAGAGCCCCGAGCACACCCCCGAAGCCTTCGACGCCGAGCACCCGCTGTTCATCCTCTACACCTCGGGCACCACGGGTAAGCCGAAGGGCATCCTGCACACCTCCGGCGGCTACCTCACCCAGGTCGCGTACACCCACCACGCGGTGTTCGACCTCAAGCCGGAGACGGACGTCTACTGGTGCACCGCCGACGTCGGCTGGGTGACCGGGCACTCGTACATCGTCTACGGCCCGCTGGCCAACGGCGCGACCCAGGTGATGTACGAGGGCACCCCCGACACCCCGCACCAGGGACGCTTCTGGGAGATCGTCCAGAAGTACGGCGTCACGCTCCTCTACACCGCGCCCACGGCGATCCGTACGTTCATGAAGTGGGGCGACGACATCCCCGCGAAGTTCGACCTGTCCTCGCTCCGCGTCCTCGGGTCGGTCGGCGAGCCGATCAACCCCGAGGCCTGGATGTGGTATCGCAAGCACATCGGCGCCGACACCTGCCCGATCGTGGACACCTGGTGGCAGACCGAGACCGGCGCGATGATGATCTCGCCGCTGCCGGGCGTGACGGAGACCAAGCCCGGATCCGCCCAGCGCGCCCTGCCGGGCATCGCGGCGACCGTCGTCGACGACGAGGCGAACGAGGTGCCCGACGGAGGCGGCGGCTATCTGGTGCTCACCGAGCCGTGGCCGTCCATGCTGCGCACCATCTGGGGCGACGACCAGCGGTTCATCGACACCTACTGGTCCCGCTTCGAGGGCAGGTACTTCGCCGGAGACGGCGCCAAGAAGGACGACGACGGCGACATCTGGCTGCTCGGCCGGGTCGACGACGTGATGCTGGTGTCCGGCCACAACATCTCGACCACGGAAGTCGAGTCGGCCCTGGTCTCGCACCCCGCGGTGGCCGAGGCCGCCGTGGTCGGCGCCGCTGACGAGACCACCGGGCAGGCCATCGTCGCCTTCGTGATCCTGCGCGGCACGGCGGCCGCGGAGGCATCGGCCGCCGACGCGACAGGCACCGACGCGACAGGCGGCGACGCGACAGGCGGCGACGCGACAGGCCGCGGCCTCGTCAGCGAACTGCGCGACCATGTGGGCGCGACGCTCGGCCCGATCGCCAAGCCCAAGCGGATCCTGCCGGTCGCCGAACTGCCGAAGACCCGTTCCGGCAAGATCATGCGGCGGCTGCTGCGCGACGTGGCCGAGAACCGCGAGCTGGGTGACGTGACCACGCTCACCGATTCCTCGGTGATGGACCTGATCCAGACGAAACTGCCGAGCGCGGGCAGCGAGGACTGATCCCGACCGGCCTTCGGCAGACCCCGCAGGCGGGCACCCGGCAAGAAGCCGGGTGCCCGTTTCGCGCATAAGGTGATATTTGCCAGGTCAGTCCGAGCGCACACCCGGTAGGGTGGGGGCGCGTGAACAACGCAACAAGGGTTCGAAGAGTTGCTCCCCTGTTGTCTACGCGACAGATCCACAAGGTGTGCCGGGAAGTCTGGTCGGCAATGCAGCAAGCGAACCCGTTGCCGAACCGACCCGGAGGTCCCCACCCGTGGCCGCGCCCGCTTCCAGCAAGATCCCCAGCGACCAAGAGCAAGCACTCGGACGCCCCTCACTCCGCGAACGGAACTTCATCGCGGATCTCCTGCGCACCGAAACCGTCGGCGGCGTCCTGCTCCTCGTGGCCGCCATCGCCGCGCTGATCTGGGCGAACACCCCCCTGAGGGAGAGCTACGAAGCGGTCCGCGAGTTCCACATCGGCCCCAGCGCCCTCCACCTGGACCTGTCCATCCAGCACTGGGCGGCCGACGGCCTGCTCGCCATCTTCTTCTTCGTCGCCGGCGTCGAACTCAAGCGCGAGCTGGTCGCCGGAGACCTGCGTGACCCCAAGGCCGCCATCCTGCCGGTGGCCGCGGCCCTGTGCGGTATGGCCATCCCCGCCCTGGTCTACGTACTGACCAACCTGACCGGCGGCGGCTCCATGGACGGCTGGGCAGTCCCCACCGCCACCGACATCGCCTTCGCGCTCGCCGTACTCGCGGTCATCGGCACCTCGCTGCCGTCCTCACTGCGCGCCTTCCTGCTCACGCTTGCCGTCGTCGACGACCTCTTCGCGATCCTGATCATCGCGGTCTTCTTCAGTGACAAGCTGAACTTCGCGGCGCTCGCCGGCGCCGTCGTCGGCCTCGTCGTCTTCTGGCTGCTGCTCCGGAAGGGCGTACGCGGCTGGTACATCTACCTCCCGCTGGCCGCCGCCATCTGGGGCCTGATGTACAACAGCGGCGTGCACGCCACCATCGCCGGCGTCGCGATGGGCCTGATGCTGCGCTGCACCACGCGCGAGAGTGAGAAGGTCTCGCCCGGCGAGCACATCGAGCACCTGGTGCGCCCTCTGTCCGCGGGCTTCGCGGTGCCGATGTTCGCCCTGTTCTCGGCCGGTGTCACGGTCTCCGGACAGGCGCTGAGCGACGTCTTCACGCGGCCCGAGACCCTGGGCGTCGTCCTCGGTCTGTTCCTCGGCAAGATGTTCGGCATCTTCGGCGGTACGTGGCTCACCGTCCGGTTCACCAGGGCCCAGCTCAGCAAGGACCTGGCCTGGCCCGATGTGTTCGCGGTCGCGACCCTGGCCGGGATCGGCTTCACCGTGTCCCTGCTCATCGGCGAACTGGCCTTCAAGGGCAACGAGACGATGACCGAGGAGATCAAGGCGTCCGTCCTGGTGGGCTCGCTGGTCGCCGCCATCGCCGCCACCATCCTGCTGAAGGTCCGCAACTCCAAGTACCGCAAGCTGTGCGCGGACGAGGACCGGGACGAGGACGCCGACGGCATCCCGGACATCTACGAGATGGACAACCCCGACTATCACCTCCGGATGGCCGCGATCTACGAGAAGAAGGCCGCCGACCACCGCAAGCTCGCCGAAGCGCGAGCCCAAGGGAGCGCAGAGGGCCACAGTCCGGCATGATCTGATGCCAGATGTCGGCCACAGAAGAGAAGAGGGGACCGCGATGAGCGCAGCCGAAGGCGGAGACCGCAGCCTCGGACAGCTGGTATCCGCGGCGACCGACCAGCTGTCTGGTCTTGTCCACGACGAGATCGCGCTGGCCAAGGCCCAGCTCCGCAACGACGTCAAGCGGGCCGGTGTGGGCGGTGCCGCGTTCGTCGCGGCCATCGCGGTCCTGATCTTCTCGCTGCCGATGCTGAGCTTCGCGCTCGCCTACGGCATCCACGCCTGGAGCGGCTGGCATCTGTCGGTCTGCTTCCTGCTGTCCTTCGCGGGCAATGTGCTGGTGGCCGCGCTGCTCGGCCTGATCGGCGTGCTGTTCGCCAAGAAGGCCAAGCAGGGCCAGGGCCCGCAGAAGGCCGTCGCGTCGGCCAAGGAGACGGCCGCGGTCCTGGGGAACGTCAAGCCGCATCCCCGCGAGGTCACCGCTTCGACCAGCGACGAGCCCGCCGACAAGGCCCTGGAGGGGGCTCCTGTGGCACGCTCGTCCTCATGACGGACCCCGCCGCACCCTCCCCCGCACCGGCGCCCGCGTCGGCCGTACGGATCGACGGCCCCTGGACCCACCGGGACGTCGCCGCCAACGGCGCGCGCTTCCACATCGCCGAGGCGGGCGACGGGCCGCTGGTGCTGCTGCTGCACGGCTTCCCGCAGTTCTGGTGGACCTGGCGGCACCAGCTCACCGCGCTCGCCGACGCGGGCTTCCGCGCGGTGGCGATGGATCTGCGCGGTACGGGCGGCAGCGACCGCACACCGCGCGGCTACGACCCGGCCAACCTGGCGCTCGACATCACCGGGGTCGTCCGTTCCCTGGGCGAGCCGGACGCCGCGCTCGTCGGGCACGACCTCGGCGGCTACCTGGCGTGGACCGCGGCCGTGATGCGGCCCAAGCTGGTACGCCGCCTCGCCGTGTCCTCGATGCCGCATCCGCGGCGCTGGCGGGCCGCGATGCTGGCCGACGTCAAGCAGACCGCGGCGAGCTCGTACATCTGGGGCTTCCAGCGGCCCTGGCTGCCGGAGCGGCGGCTGGTCGCGGACGACGGGGCGCTGACCGGCCGTCTGATCCGGGACTGGTGGGGGCCGCGGCTGCCCGACGACGAGGCCGTGGCGGCCTATCAGCGGGCGATGTGCATCCCCTCGACGGCGCACTGCTCGATCGAGCCGTACCGGTGGCTGGTGCGCTCGATGGCACGGCCCGACGGCATCCAGTTCAACCGGCGGATGAAGCGGCCGGTACGGGTGCCGACCCTGCACCTGCACGGCTCGCTCGACCCGGTGATGCGCACCCGGAGCGCGGCCGGGTCCGGGGAGTACGTGGAGGCGCCGTATCGCTGGCGGCTGTTCGACGGTCTTGGGCACTTTCCGCACGAGGAGGACCCGGTGGCCTTCTCGACCGAGCTGGTCAACTGGCTGAAAGACCCCGAGCCTGACCGGTAGTGTGTGCGCGCCACTCGAACTGCCGTGTCTCGAACGGCCAATTGCCCGCCGCATAGGCCAATCGGGCGCTGTGGGCGCGGTTATCGACCATGGGGCACGGGCAGACGTCGGGGTATGGGCTGGACGCACGACTTCAGTGACGCGACACGCGATCGCCGCGACGCAGCACGCGATCGCCGCTCGGCCACCGCGGTGAACCATCCGCGCCCCAGGGGCGGCGCCTCGGGCCAGGCTCGGGCCCGTGGCCACGACCCGCGGAACCTGGGCATCCCACGCATCCTGCGCCGCAGGGCCCGCTGGGTCTCGGCGCGGCTACGCCACGCCCGCACCTGACCTACTCCGGGCCACCGGTCCGACGCCCTGGCGGCCCCAGCACGGCCACCACGCGGCGGCACTGGGGCCGCCGTGAAACGGTCGGACCCCCTGCTCACGGGGCCACCGGGCGACACCAGACCGCTGGGCGGCCACGCGCTCGCCGTGCGACACCGGACCGCACCGCCACGCGGTACCCGTCCCCGCGACGCGAGGGCGCTGGGCGCACGCGGGCTACGGGCGCCACCAGGCCGAGGTGCGGCACGCGGCGTAGCGCAGCACGCGGCCGGAGGGCAGCGTGCGATCGCCGGGTGACACGCGGGCACCGGGCGCACGCGATCGTCGTACGGCACCAGGCCGCCGGTACGGCACCCGTCGCCACGCGGACACCGGCCCGCCACGGGGACCGGCTCGCCGCGCGCCACGAGACCGCCCCTGCGCCACGAGACCACCCCTGCGGCGGAAGACCACCCCTGCGGCGGGAGACCGCCATGCGGCACCAGGCCGCAAGGCAGCACCCGATCGCCGTACGGCACAGCCCGTCATGCGGCACGGTCGCGACACGGCACCCAGGCGCCGTGGAGCGCCTGGCCTCCCTGCGGCGTGCGGCCGCCGGGCGATGGCCAGCCTCGGTGCGGCACGCGGGGAGGCGATGCGGCACCAGGCCCCCATACGGCGTGCGGCCGCCGGGGTGCCGGACCCCCGCCCCGGGCCGGGCGGGCGGCAACAGGTCGCCGCGCGGCACGTGGCCACGCGGGCGCGGCCTGTCGCCGCGGACGGCGCTCGGGGTTACCAGCGCGGGCACGTGGCCGCGGGCGGCCTGTCGCCGCGCGCGGCACCTTGCCGCAGACGGCACGTCACCGCAGACGGCACGTCACTGCAGACAGCACGTCACCGCAGACGGCACGTCGCCGCAAGCGGCGCTCGGGGTTACAGCGCGCAGCCCTGGGTGTCGACCTGCTGGGTCGCTGCGCGGCCCACTCTGATGTCCTCGGTGATCTCCTCGACGGTCAGCGCGTAGCCGGTGTCCGGGTCGTCCAGGGACTTCGCGAAGATCACGCCGTACACCTCGCCGTCCCGCGTGAGCAGCGGGCCGCCCGAGTTGCCCTGCCGCACGGTCGCGTAGAGCGAGTAGACGTCGCGGCGCACGGTGCCCCGGCGGTAGATGTCGGGTCCGTCGGGGTTGATCCGCCCGCGGACGCGGGCGGAGCGCACGTCGTACGGGCCGTTCTCGGGGAAGCCCGCGACGATGGCGTTGTCGCCGCTGACCGCGCTCTTGTCGGCGAACTTCAGCGGCGGCGCCTTCAGGTTCGGCACATCGATGACGGCGATGTCGCGCGCCCAGTCGTAGAGCACGACCTTGCCGTCATAGAGCTTGCCCTCGCCGCCGATCTGGACGACCGGCTCGTCGACGCCGCCGACCACGTGCGCGTTGGTCATCACCCGACGGTCGGCGAACACGAAGCCGGTGCCCTCCAGGGACTTGCCACAGCTCGGCGCCGTGCCGGTGACCTTGACGATGGAGCGCCGGGCGCGGGCGGCGACCTCGCTGTTCGCCAGCGCCGGGTCGGGGGGGCGGACCTCGGTGATGGGCTCGTTGGCGAACGGGCTGAAGACCTGCGGGAAGCCGTTGCGCGCGAGGATGGAGCTGAAGTCCGTGAACCAGGTGTCGGCCTGGTCGGGCAGCGCCCGGTCGACGCCCTGGAGCACCGTGGAGGCGCGTACCTCCTTGCTGACCGTCCGCAGCGTGGTCACGGCCAGCAGCGAGCCGATCAGCCAGGCGACCAGGAGCATCGCGACCACGTTGACCAGCGCGCCGCCCGTGGCGTCCAGGGCCCTGGCCGGGCTCCAGGTGATGTATCTGCGCAGCTTGTTGCCCAGGTGGGTGGTGAACGCCTGGCCGACGGAGGCACAGAGGATGACCACCGCGACCGCTCCGGCGGCAGCGGCGGTGCTCAGCTCGCGCGAGTCCGAGAAGGCGTCCCAGAGCACTGGCAGCACGTATACGGCGACCAGGCCACCGCCCAGGAACCCGATCACCGACAGGATGCCGACGACGAAGCCCTGGCGATAGCCCACGATCGCGAACCACACGGCGGCGACCAGCAACAGGATGTCCAGCACATTCACGGAGGCCACCCTGTCATGCGTGCCAGTCAAGCGGGACCTGCCGGGAGCGGTCCCAGGGCCGCTCCCAGCCCGAGAAGTGCAGAATGCGGTCGATCACCCCGGCCGTGAAACCCCAGACCAGAGCCGATCCGACCAGGAACGCGGGGCCCTCGTGACCTCGGGGGTGCACGGCGGTGACCCGGTGCGCGGGGTCCGTGAGTTCCGCCACGGGAACCGTGAAGACCCGCGCCGTCTCGCCCGGATCGACGACGCCGACCGGGCTGGGCTCCCGCCACCAGGCGAGCACGGGCGTCACCACGAAGCCGCTCACCGGGATATAGAGCCTGGGCAGCACGCCGAAGATCTGTACGCCCTTCGGGTCGAGCCCCGTCTCCTCCTCGGCCTCGCGCAGGGCCGCGCGCAACGGTCCCGTGGTGTGCGGGTCGCCGTCCTCGGGGTCTAGGGCGCCGCCGGGGAAGGAAGGCTGCCCGGCGTGCGAGCGCAGCGATCCGGCCCGCTCCATGAGCAGCAGCTCGGGGCCGCGGTCGCCTTCGCCGAAGAGGATCAGTACGGCGGACTGCCGCCCGGCTCCGCTCTCGGGCGGCAGGAAGCGGCTGAGCTGCCGGGGTTCGATGTCCTCGGCCGCGCTGGCCACGGGCTCCAGCCAGCCGGGCAGGCCCTCGCGGCTCACCGTGACCGTGACGGCCGTGTGTCCGTCCTGCCGCTCACTCGCGCGTGTCATCGCCGCCCCAGCGGCGGCGCGGGCTCGCCCGGATAGTCGGCGGGCGGCTTCAGTCGCTGGCCCGGATAGCCGCCCTTCTCGTACTTCAGCAGCTTTCTGGCCTTCTCAGGGTCCGTCTCGCCCTCACCGTACGAGGGGCAGAGCGGCGCGATCGGGCAGGCGCCGCAGGCGGGCTTGCGGGCGTGGCAGATGCGGCGGCCGTGGAAGATGACCCGGTGCGACAGCATCGTCCACTCGTTCTTCGGGAAGATGTCGCAGACCAGCGCCTCGATCTTCTCGGGATCCTCCTCGTCGGTCCACTTCCAGCGGCGCACCAGTCGCCCGAAGTGGGTGTCGACGGTGATGCCGGGGACGCCGTAGGCGTTGCCGAGGACGACGTTGGCGGTCTTGCGGCCCACGCCGGGCAGCTTGACCAGGTCCTCCAGGCGGCCGGGGACCTCGCCGCCGTGGCGGTCCCGCAGGGCGGCGGCCAGCCCCATGATCGACTTGGTCTTGGCGCGGAAGAAGCCGGTCGGCCGGATCAGCTCCTCGACCTCCTCCGGGTCGGCGGCCGCCAGGTCCTCGGGGGTCGGATACCTGGCGAAGAGGCCGGGCGTCGTCTGGTTCACCCGCAGGTCGGTGGTCTGGGCGGAGAGCACCGTGGCGACCAGGAGCTGGAAGGGGTCGTCGAAGTCCAGCTCCGGGTGGGCGTACGGGTAGACCTCGGCGAGTTCGCGGTTGATGCGGCGGGCGCGGCGGACGAGGGCGAGGCGCGACTCGGGTTTCGCAGCCTTGGCCGGGGCCTTGACCGGTGCCTTGGCCGATGCCTTGGCCGGGGCCTTCGTGGGTTTCCCCGTTCCCTCTGCAGCTGGCTTCACACCCCGCCCCCCTGTCCGTTTTGCAGCATTCTTTGACTCTATTGGAGCCTGTTCGCCCACAGCGGAATCGCGACGCTCCGCCACCTTTCCCGCCCCCTTGGCCTGTGCTCTCACCGGCGTATTGGACACTCGGCCAGCCTAAGCCCGACCACCGACATCCGCCCCGGACCCCGGAGAACAGACCCCGATCGGCCCCCCTGTCTCACGGCATGCGACACCAGTACGGCATCCTTGTGACTGATCACACTGTTTGGACCGTCCGGCAAGATAGGGATCACAGTCCCTTGATGCAGGTCGATAGGAGAGAACTCGTGGACGACGTTCTGCGGCGCGCCCCGCTCTTCGCGGCGCTCGATGACGAGCAGGCCGCGGAGCTCCGCGCCTCCATGAGTGAGGTGACGCTCGCACGCAGCGAAGCGCTGTTTCACGAGGGCGACCCAGGAGACCGCCTGTACGTGGTCACCGAGGGCAAGGTGAAGCTCCACCGCACATCCCCCGACGGCCGCGAGAACATGCTCGCCGTCCTCGGCCCCGGCGAGCTCATCGGTGAGCTGTCGCTGTTCGACCCCGGCCCGCGCACCGCCACCGCCAGCGCCCTCACCGAGGTCAAGCTGCTCGGCCTCGGCCACGGCGACCTGCAGCCCTGGCTGAACGTCCGCCCGGAGGTCGCCACGGCCCTGCTGCGCGCCGTCGCCCGACGCCTGCGCCGTACCAACGACCAGATGTCCGACCTGGTCTTCTCCGATGTCCCCGGCCGCGTCGCGCGCGCCCTGCTCGACCTGTCGCGCCGCTTCGGCGTGCAGTCGGAGGAGGGCATCCACGTGGTGCACGACCTCACGCAGGAGGAGCTCGCCCAGCTGGTCGGCGCCTCGCGCGAGACGGTAAACAAGGCACTGGCCGACTTCGCGGGCCGCGGCTGGCTGCGCCTGGAGGCGCGCGCCGTGATCCTGCTGGACGTCGAGCGGCTCGCCAAGCGCTCGCGCTGACAGCGCCCGCCCAGCCGCTCCTACCGCCCCTACGGGGAGGGCCCGCCCGCCGGGTGGGCCCTCCCCGTAGCGCGTACCGGGCGGGCCCGTAGCGCGTACCCGGCGGGCCCCGTAGCGCGTACCGCGCGCCCCGGCGTCAGTTCTTGCGGGTGCCGTCCACGATCAGCGGGCTGCCGTCACCGCCGCCGCACGGCACGGCGTAGACCGGGTTCTGCTTCGCGGCCTGCTTGAACGCGTCGATGCACTCGTTCATCAGGACCTTGTCGGTGAGCGAGTCGTTCAGGATCTTGTTGGCCTTGGCGATGCCTTCGGCCTCGATCTTGCGCCGCTTGGCCTCTTCGGCTGCCGTACGGCTCGCCTCGGTGGCCCGCTCGGTGGCCTCGCGCTGCTGGATCTTGCGGTCGATCTGGTCCTGCAGCTTCTGGGACGGCTTCACATTGCGCAGGTTGACGGTCGTCACGTCGATGCCGCGCGGCGCCAGCCGCTTCTTGACCGAGCTGGCGATCTCGGCGTTGATCTTCTCGCGCGCCGAGCTGTAGCCCTCCACGCTGGTGTACCGGGCGAAGACGTTCCGGACGATCTCCCGACTGTCGGGGAAGACCAGCCGCTGCTGGATGGACTGCTCGTTGCCCGCGAGCCGGTACAGCTCCACCGCCTTGGCCGGGGACACCGCCCACTTCACCGTGACCTCCGCCTTCATCACGCCCCCCTGCGACGAGCGGACCTCGATCACGTCCTTGCCGGACAGGTTGAGGTCCACCGGGCGGGTGGAGAACGCCGTGACGTTGGTGAACGGCGACTTCAGGTTCATCCCCGGAGTCATCGGCTCGCCGACCTTGCCGAAGGTCACCGGCACCCCGACCTCGTACGCGCTCACCACGTGCACACAGCTGGCTATGCCGAAGAACGCACCGGCGACCAGCGACGCCACCGAGCCGATCTTCACCCCGGTGATGTCCGGGCGGGCCTTGGCGACGAACCATGCCACCACGGCACCGACGACAAGCAGGATGGACAGGACAAACACGTGCACTCCCCCAGGGAAACCGTAAGAAGCCGCAGGCCAGCGGCTGATGTATACGGAGCGTAAAGGATCGCGAGGGGGGTGCGGTACGAGCGGGTCAGGCAGCCAAACGAGCCCGGACATGTCCGGACCCCGGCAGTCAGATCAGGCCACGCCCGGCCGGACCGGGCCGGGCCGCGCCCACAGCCCGGAACACGCCGCGCCGGAGCACGCCGCGTCAGATCAGGCCGTGCTCGCCCAGATAGTCCAACTGCGCCCGCACCGACAGCTCCGCCGCGGGCCACAGCGAACGGTCCACGTCCGCGTACACATGCGCCACGACCTCGCGCGCCGTGCGGTACCCGTCCTCGACGGCCGTCTCGACCTGGGCGAGGCGGTTCGCCCGGTGCGCCAGGTAGAACTCGACCGCGCCCTGGGCGTCGTCCAGTACCGGCCCGTGCCCCGGCAGCACCGTACGCACCCCGTCGTCCACGGTCAGCGAGCGCAGGCGGCGCAGGGAGTCCAGATAGTCGCCGAGGCGGCCGTCCGGGTGCGCCACCATCGTCGTACCGCGCCCCAGGATGGTGTCCCCCGTCAGTACGGCCTGGTCGGCGGGCAGATGGAAGCAGAGCGAGTCGGCGGTGTGCCCCGGCGTGGGGACCACCCGCAGCTCCACGCCGCCCGTCTCGACGACGTCGCCCGCCGTCAGGCCCTCGTCGCCGAGCCGCAGCGCCGGGTCGAGGGCGCGGACCTTGCCGCGGGTCAGCTCGGCGAAGCGGGCCGCGCCCTCGGCGTGGTCCGGGTGGCCGTGGGTGAGCAGGGTCAGCGCGATCCGCTTGCCCGCCTTCTCGGCGGTCTCGATCACCCTCCGCAGATGGCCGTCGTCCAGCGGGCCCGGATCGATGACCACCGCGAGCTCGGAGTCCGGCTCGGCGACGATCCAGGTGTTGGTGCCGTCCAGGGTCATCGCGGACGGGTTCGGGGCCAGGACGTTGACCGCTCGCGCGGTGGCGGGCCCCGAGCGGACCTCGCCGCGCGGCTGTCCGGGCAGTGCGGCCGCATCGGTCACCGGGGGCCTCCCGCCGCGGGGATGTGCTTGGTGAACTCCGTGTGCCCCGGCCAGCTGAGCACGACCTCGTCGCCCTCCATACGGGCCTGGGCCAGTACGGGGGTGAGGTCGCGGTCCGCCGCGGCGGCCAGCGCGTCGGCGGCGGTGGCGTACGGGATCAGCTGGCGCAGGGTCGCGATCGTCGGCGGCATCATCAGCAGCTCGCCCCGGTCGTACCCCGCGGTGGCGTCCCGCGGGGCGGTCCACACCGTACGGTCCGCCTCCGTGGACGCGTTGCGCGTGCGCTGGCCCGCCGGGAGCGCGGCCACGAAGAACCAGGTGTCGTAACGCTTCGGCTCGAACTCCGGGGTGATCCAGCGCGCCCAGGCGCCCAGCAGGTCGCTGCGCAGCACCAGGCCGCGGCGGTCCAGGAACTCGGCGAACGAGAGCTCACGCGCGACGAGGGCCGCGCGGTCGGCCTCCCAGTCGGCGCCCGTGGTGTCCGAGACGACCGTGTCGGCGGTCGGGCCCGCGAGCAGCACGCCCGCCTCCTCGTACGTCTCCCGCACCGCCGCGCAGACGACGGCCTGCGCCTCGGTGTCCGTGACGCCGAGGCGCGCGGCCCAGGTGCTCAGCGCGGGTCCCGCCCAGCCGACGTGGTGGTCGTCGTCGCGCGGGTCGACGCCGCCGCCCGGATAGGCGTACGCGCCTCCGGCGAAGGCCATGGAGGCGCGCCTGCGCAGCATATGGACGGCGGGCCCGGCCGCCGCGGTGTCCCGCAGCAGCATGACCGTGGCCGCGCGCTTGGGGGGCGCGGGCCGAAGTGTGCCGTTCGCCAGCGCGCGGATGCGGTCGGGCCACTCCGGTGGGTACCACTGACCATTCGCCATGGGCGGAGGCTATCCGGTGGCACGTGGATGTTCGAGAGGCGACCACCGCCTGTCCCGTCAGCCCTCGGCCCGCCCTTGACCGGCCCTCGGCCCGCCCTCAGCCAACGGGCCAACCCTCAGCCAGCTGGTCAGCCCTCAGCCAACGGGCCAACCCTCAGTCAGCTGGTCAGCCCTCGGTCAGTCCGCGTCAGCCTGAGTCAGCCCTCGGTCAGCTCGACCTGGATCTCGACCTCGACCGGCGAGTCCAGCGGGAGCACCGCCACCCCCACCGCGCTGCGCGCGTGCACGCCCTTGTCGCCCAGCACCTCGCCCAGGAGCTCGCTGGTGCCGTTGATGACCGCCGGCTGGCCGCCGAAGTCCGGGGCCGACGCGACGAAGCCGACGACCTTCACGACACGGGCGATCCGGTCCAGGTCACCGACGACCGACTTGACCGCCGCCAGCGCGTTCAGCCCGCAGGTGCGGGCCAGCTCCTTGGCCTCGTCGGGCGTGACCTCCGCGCCGACCTTGCCGGTGACCGGCAGCTTGCCCTCCACCATCGGGAGCTGGCCCGAGGTGTACACGTACGCACCGGACCGCACGGCGGGCTGGTACGCGGCGAGCGGCGGGACGACCTCCGGCAGCGTCAGCCCGAGCGAGGCGAGCTTCTCCTCGACCGCGCTCACGCCTGCTTCTCCCGCTTCAGGTAGGCCACGAGCTGCTCGGGGTTGTTCGGTCCGGGAACGACCTGGACGAGCTCCCAGCCGTCCTCGCCCCAGGTGTCCAGAATCTGCTTCGTCGCGTGGACGAGAAGCGGCACAGTTGCGTATTCCCATTTAGCTTGGCACGGTGTGGCCATGATCAGTCCCGAGGTAGTAACCGGCATGAACTTGCACGTTGCAGCATACGGACGACAGTCATACGGCAGGGAGAACGGCAGCGAAGCGAGTCCAGCCGCGCAGCGGAGCGCCAACTACTCTCGCTTTGAGACCTTCGCCGCAGAAGCCGCCCGAGACGGCCGAGAGGCCAAGTGGTGCGGGCACTTCGAGGATGTAGGTATATCGGCTTACAGCGGAACGGAGCGACCCGAGTTTGAGCGGCTGATCCATGAGTGCCGCATGGGCCGCGTCAACGTGATCATCGTCTACAACATCAGCCGCCTGTCGCGCCTGGAACCGACCGACGCGCTTGGCGTCGTCAACGAGCTGTTGGGCCTCGGTGTAACGATCATCAGCACGAGCGACGGCGTGTTCCGCCAGGGAAACATCATGGATCTGATCCACCTGATTTTCCGGCTCGACGGCGCGCACCAGGAGAGCAAGAACAAGAGCACCGCCGTACGCGACGCCGTGAAGCAGGCGCGGGCCCTTGGAGGGTACGTGGGCGGCAAGGCCCCGTACGGCCGGAAGCTGCGGCAAGTGACTCGACACAACGCCGACGGCAAACCAATCGCCATTCAGCTACTCGACACGGACGCCGACCAGGCCAAGGTGATCCAGCGGGTGTGGTGGATCATCCGCAAGCACAAGGCGCGGACCCACACTGCCAAGCCGACCGGCATGCATGTGCCCGGTTCCCTCGGGAGTATCGTCCGGGAACTCAACGAAACTGGCGTGGCGACGCAGGGAACCGACCGAGGGAAGAAGACAGCCGGGGGCGCGTGGTACATCAAGACGCTAGCCGCCATGCTCCGCCATCCACAGTTGGCCGGTTTCGCCACGGACCCAATCTACGAGCCCCAGAAGAAGGACCCTTCCAAGCTACGGGTAGTCGGACACCGCATCCGGCGGGACGACAACGGGGCCCCGGTTCAGGCATGGGAACCGATCCTCACACCGGGCGACTGGTTCGAGTTGCAGGAGTGGCTAGACAGCCGCCCGAAGCGGAAGTTCGAGAACCGGACCACGGCGCTACTCACCAGCATGGAAGTCCTGTACTGCGAGTGCGGACGGTCCAAGAGCGCCAACAACGCGGCCAGGCCGGTCGGTGGTAGTTACTTCTGCTCCCGGCCATCCGGAACCAAGCCCAAGCCGGGTGAGCATGAGGGGGGTTCGTACATCAGCCGCGCGGGTGTTGATGACCTCGTTGCCCGCCGCATCTTCGCTCTGATCTCGACGGCTGAGGAAGACCCCGAGACAGCCGGCATCATGGTCGCGGCAGCGCAACTGTTCGGAAAAGCCGCAGAGAGCCCCGAGAGAGCACAGGACCGGCGCACAGTGGTTCAGGAACGGGCCGACGCTGCGCGGGCGCTGGAACAGCTCTACGACGACGCAGACCTGTACCGGGGTGACGAGATCGGCCGGACGCGCTGGCGTAAGGACGTGAAGGCGCAGCAGGAACGACTAGCGGCGTGCGATGCCCGCATGGCCGAACTTGGGGAAGCTGAAGTTCCCGTTCTACCCATCGCCGAATGGCTGGCGCAAGACGACGACGCGACCGGCGACCCGATCGGCCCCGGTACCTGGTGGGCGAAAGCCTCGCTCAACGACCGGCGCGCATTGGTGAAGCTGTTCATCGAGCGCATCGAGATCCGCAAGGCACGGCCGGACGAAAAGAGCCGAGGAAACAAGGCTGAAGCGGTAGTTGAGCCTCGGGTCACCATTACGTGGTCCAAGCCGCAGCCGAGAGGCAACCGGACGGTCGCCTGAGCACGCGAGGGGCACATGGACCTTCACGCTCGCCCCTGAGCCCGCCAAAGCCACGCTGACGGTTACTGAGGTTGAACTCGTGATGTCGGTGGGTTGTTCAGGTGGGTCTGATGGTCAGGCTGGTCTCGGCGAGGCAGCC
>NZ_JBTVYK010000031.1:0-81793 GCF_054788135.1 Streptomyces sp. O3 | reverse complement strand
CTCCAGGACCGCACCGGCCTCACCGCCGCCCAGATCCGCCGCCGCGTAGGCAGCTGGATCACCACACACGGCGCGTCGGCGGGCGGGCCGTACCGCAGTGGGCCGTGCGCGGGCACTCAGCCTCGCGTCCTGGCCTGTCGGCGGCGCATGACGTAGGCGGTGGCGCCGACCCCGGCGGCCACCAGCACGCCCCCGATGACCATGGCCGTGCCGGAGTCGGTGAAGCTGCCGCCGAGGCCGCCGCGTACGCCCCTGGTGGCGGTCGCCGTCGGCGCGGGCGTCGGTGTCGACGTCGCCGCCGTGCGGTGGACGGTGAAGGTCGTCTTCCACTGGCTGCCGTCCGGGCAGGTGCCGTCGACGGCCCAGTCCGAGGTCTCCCCGACCGCGTTGGGACCGCTGCCGGGGAAGTGCGCGGCCGAGGCGATCTTGGCGGTGCCGTTGTAGGCGGTCCCGGAGACCGAGTTGTCGTTGCCCGGCACCAGGGCCAGCTGGACCGTGCCCTGCTCGAAGGCCTGGGAGTTGGCGTTGATGATCGCCGGTGGGCTGTCACTGGGGGTGTCACAGGCGACGGATACGGTGACCGTGCCACCGGGCGCGACGGTACGCGGGCTGACCTGGGCCGAGTTCGCGTACGCGGCGGGCGCGGCCAGCCCGACAGCGGCCGATGCCAGTGCGGTGGCGGCGATCATACGGGCGATGCGCATGGGCGGAGGGCTCCTTCTGGCGGCGAGCGAGCAGGCGCGGAGTTCCACGCCACAAGCCCATCCAAACCCGACATTCCACCACAGCGCGCGGGACGGCAGACCATTGGCGGTAAGCGCACCGCCACACGAGTGAGGAACCTAGGCCCTGTCGTCAAACTCCCGCCGTCCGCCCGGAGGGCGGGCCGGGCGGCGGCAGGTGCGTGCTCTCGGCGTGCCGGGTGCGGGCCCTCGTACTGGACGTACTCGGGTCTGCGCCCGGTGCGGCGAGAGTGCGCCCGCCGCGCCAGCGGCTGATGTCATCGTGGCGTCGCCCGGCAGGCGGGAGTTTGACGACAGGGCCTAGGGGCGGCGGCCGAGCAGGCACAGGAACTTCGTCTGCACGTCCGCGCCGGACGGCGGCTCCACCGGCGGGGCGAAGAGCCCGCTCTTGGCCAAGTCGGCGGCGTACGGCGAGACCTCGCGCACGGCGGAGCGGACGAGGTCGTCCGGCAGCCGCTCGTCGGCCCCGATCGCGCGCGACAGGTCCCAGGCGTGCACCACCAGGTCGGTCACCAGCTGCCCGCAGTAGTGGGCGGCGGAGCTGTCGCCGTAGGAGAGGCTGACGGTGCGGTCGAGCGCGCCCGGCGCACGGAAGGCGTGGTGCGCGGCGCTCGCCGCGTCGTCCCAGGCGGCGACCGGGTCGGCGCCGAGCCGGTCGCCGTCGAAGGCGTCGCCGACCGAGGCGACGGTCTCGCCGTCCTGGACCAGCGGCGGGACCCACAGCTGCTCCACCACCAGGTGGTTGACGAGATCCCGCACGGTCCAGTCGGTGCAGGGCGTCGGATCGCCCCACTGGTCGGCGCCGACCCGGTGCACCCGGTCCGTGAACAGCTCGATCGCCTTGGCGTGCCGGGCAAGCAGTCTGGTGTGCGGCATGCCTCCCATTGTCCCCGCGAGCGGCCCGCTTGTCCCCCGCGACAGGCCTGGCCGTCCGCGCGACGGGTCCGGCCCCGTACTCGCGACGGGTCCGGCCGTCACCGCGCGCGGCCTGGCCGTACTCGCGGCGGGTCTCAGCGCACGCGCTCGACCCTGCGCTCGTCCCACACCGGCTCCGCCGTCTCACGCACCCGGCCGTCGCTGCCGAAGACCAGGAAGCGGTCGAACGAGCGGGCGAACCAGCGGTCGTGGGTGACCGCGAGCACCGTGCCCTGGAACGCCTCCAGGCCCTCCTGGAGCGCCTCGGCCGACTCCAGGTCGAGGTTGTCCGTCGGCTCGTCCAGAAGCAGCGCGGTCACGCCCTCGAGTTCCAGAAGCAGGATCTGGAACCGCGCCTGCTGCCCACCCGAGAGCCGCTCGAAGCGCTGTTCGGCCTGCCCGGTCAGCTCGTACCGCCGCAGCCGGGACATGGCAGCCCCGCGGTCCTGGGCGTGCTCGCGCCACAGGATGTCGAGCAGGGTGCGGCCGAACAGCTCGGGGTGCGCGTGGGTCTGCGCGAAGTGTCCGGGCACGACCCGCGCGCCGAGCTTCCAGACGCCGGTGTGCGCGACCGCCTCGCCCGCGAGCAGCCGCAGGAAGTGCGACTTTCCGGAGCCGTTGGAACCGAGCACGGCGACCCGCTCCCCGTAGAAGACCTCCAGGTCGAAGGGCTTCATCAGGCCGGTGAGCTCCAGACCCTCGCAGGTCACGGAACGTACGCCGGTGCGACCCCCGTGCAGCCGCATCGTGATGTCCTGCTCGCGCGGCGGCTCCGGCGGCGGGCCCGCCTCCTCGAACTTGCGCAGCCTGGTCTGCGCGGCGTGGTAGCGCGAGGCCAGCTCGTGGCTGTTCTCGGCGGCCTGCCGCAGGTTGCGGACCACCTTCTTCAGCTGCTCGTGCTTCTCGTCCCAGCGCCGCCGCAGCTCCTCGAAGCGCGCGAAGCGCTCCTTGCGGGCCTGGTGGTATGTGCCGAAGCCGCCTCCGTGCACCCAGGCGTCGGCGCCCGCCGGGCCCGGCTCGACGCTGACGATCTTCTCGGCGGCGCGGGCGAGCAGCTCCCGGTCGTGCGAGACGAACAGGACGGTCTTGCGGGTCTCCTTGAGCCGCTCCTCCAGCCACCGCTTGCCCGGCACGTCCAGGTAGTTGTCCGGCTCGTCGAGCAGCAGCACCTCGTCGGTTCCGCGCAGCAGTGACTCCAGGACGAGGCGTTTCTGCTCGCCGCCGCTGAGCGTGCGCACCTCGCGGAACTGAGCCTTGTCGTACGGGATGCCGAGCGCGGCGGTGGTGCAGATGTCCCAGAGGGTCTCGGCCTCGTAGCCCCGCGCCTCGGCCCAGTCGGCCAGCGCCTGGGCGTAGCGCAGCTGCGCGGCCTCGTCGTCGACGGTCATGACCGCGTACTCGGCGGCGTCGACGGCCGCCGCGGCTTCCCGGATGCGCGGGCCCGCGACCGACACCAGCAGGTCGCGGACGGTGGTCTCGTCCCGTACGGACCCGACGAACTGGGGCATCACGCCGAGCCCGCCGCTGACCGTGACCGCGCCGCCGTGCGGTTGCAGCTCGCCGGAGAGCAGCCGCAGCAGGGTGGTCTTGCCCGCGCCGTTCGGGCCGACCAGGGCGACGACGGCGCCCTCGCCGACCCGGAAGGAGACATCACCGAGCAGCTCCCTCCCGTCGGGCAGGCAGTACTCGAGATGCGCGGCTTCCAGATGTCCCATGGTCACGCATTGTCAGCGGCGCGGCGGCGGTACGGCAAACGGGTTTCGGCAGGCCGCGCGACACAACCCAGCTCTGACCACATAGCAAGACGTCAGTCTCACATTTCGACATCGCGGCGTACGGTGTTCCTCTCGCGTCGAGCGCAGGCTCGACGCCCCGCGGAAGGAGTCCCGTCATGCCCGAGAACCCCGCACCGGAGACCGCACAGGAGACCGCACAGGAGACCGCCGTCTACACCCACGGACATCACGAGTCCGTGCTGCGCTCCCATACATGGCGCACCGCGGCCAACTCGGCGGCGTACCTCATCGGTGAACTGAAGCCCGGCATGCGGGTCCTGGACATCGGCTGCGGCCCCGGCACCATCACCGCCGACCTGGCGGAGCTGGTGCCGGGCGGGCGGGTCACGGGCGTGGACGCGGCGGCCGACGTCCTGGCCCAGGCCCGCGCGACGGCCGCCGAACGCGGCCTGGAGCAGGTGGAGTTCGCCGTGGCCGACGCGCACGCTCTGGACTTCCCGGACGGCTCGTTCGACGTGGTGCACGCGCACCAGGTGCTCCAGCACGTGGGCGATCCGGTGCGGGTCCTGCGGGAGATGCGCCGGGTGACGGCGCCCGGCGGCCTGGTCGCGGCCCGTGACTCGGACTACGCGGCGATGACCTGGTATCCGCGCTCCAGCGGCCTGGACTCCTGGCTCGAGCTGTACGAGCGGGTCGCCCGCGCGAGCGGTGGCGAGCCGGACGCCGGGCGCCGCCTCAAGTCCTGGGCGCTGCGGGCCGGTTTCTCCGACATCACCGCCACCTCGGCGACCTGGACCTTCAGCACCGAGGACGAGCGCGCCTGGTGGAGCGGTCTGTGGGCGGACCGTACGACACGGTCGTCGTACGCGGGCCTCGCGGTGGACGGCGGGCACGCGACCGCGCGGCGACTGGCCGAGATCGCCGAGGCGTGGCGGGAGTGGGGGAGGCAGGAGGACGGCTGGTTCTCGGTGCTGCACGGCGAGATCCTCTGCCGCGTATAGCGTGAAACGATCACACCCCGCTGCGCCGCCAACTAGGCTGGCCCGTATGGAGATCCTGGGGACCACGCTGCGCGTGTGCGTCGATGACCTGGACACCTCGGTCGCGTTCTACGAACGGCTCGCGGGCAGCACGGCGCTGCGCTTCGAACGCGGCGGCGTGTCGGTGGCCGCCGTCGGCTGCTTCCTGCTGATGAGCGGTCCCGCGGCCGAACTCGACGTGCTCCGCAAGGTCTCGGCGACCATCGCGGTCCAGGACGTCGACGAGGCGCACGCCGTGCTCAGCGCGTGCGGGGCGCGGATCATCGCGGGGCCGGTGCCGACCCCGGTGGGCCGGAACCTGATCGCGGTCCATCCGGACGGCTCGGTGTTCGAGTACGCGGACCGGCAGGCCGCTGCCTGACGGCCTGCCGGGGTCGGCCTCACGGCAGGGGGAGGCGGTCCGCCGTCTCTCGGGTCAGCGCCCAGCGTTCGTGGTCGCGCCAGACCCCGTCGACGAAGAGGAAGTCCGGCGAGAAGCCTTCGAGGCGGAAGCCGCAGCGGCGGGCGAGCGCGATGGACGGGGCGTTGCCCGGCTGGACGTTGATCTCCAGCCGGTGCAGGCCGAGCGGCGGGCCGAAGGCGTACCGGATGAGCAGCGCGAGCCCCTCGGTCATCAGACCGCGGCCCGCCGCGTGCGCGAAGGCGCCGTAGCCGAGGGTGCCGCTCAGGAACGCGCCGCGCACGATGTTGCCGATGTTGACGAACCCCGCCAGCTCTCCGGTGTCCCGTGCGCAGACGACGAACCCCGCCCTGATCTCGTTTCCGATCAGCCGGTCCGCGTAGGCCGCGAACTCCTCGTCGGTCAGCGGCGGGGAGAGCCAGGGCCGGTGCAGCTCCCGGCTCTCACGGGCACGCGCGGTGAACGCGTCGCGGTCGGCGCGGGCCAGCGCCCGTATGCCGACGCGGGGCCCTTCGGCGAGGTAAGCGGCGTCGTGGATCATGCCCGTACGGTACGTCGCGTTAGCGGCGGCGCCTGACGAAGTAGGCCCCGCACAGGGCTCCGATCAGCGCCGTGGCCAACAGGGCCATCCACAGCGGCAGGGTCACCTCGGGGATCAACAGCCGGATCTTGGTCCTGTCGGTGTTCTCGAAGATGAAGACGAGGCCGAGGATGCCGAGACCCGCCACGGTGAGCCGTCCGGGAGTCATCAGCTCGCGCACTCTGCCGCCTCGCGTGGACGGGCCCTTGCCGCCTCCGCCGCTGGACGAGCCTTTGGCCGCGCTCATGTGGCCACCTTTCCGAGGAGGTACGGCGTCCCCCTGTGACCAGCATGGGCGGCCACGGCCGCTTCCCGCACGACGGACGGCCGTACGGGTGACGGACACGCCCTAGCACAGCGCCGGCGCCTCCAGGGTGAGTGTGCTGCGGTCCGCGTCCAGGGTCGCGGGTATCCCGAGCGGGACGGTGAGCGCCGCCTCGCGGTGCCCGAACCCGAGCTCCTCCACCACCGGCACCCCCAGCCCGCCGAGCCGGTCCAGGAGCACCGCCCGCACCCGCGGATACGGTCCGCACCCCGCCCAGGAGCCCAGCACGACCCCGGCGACGCCGTCCAGCAGGCCGGAGCGCAGCAGCTGGGTGAGCGCGCGGTCGAGGCGATAGGGCTCCTCGCCGACGTCCTCCAGACAGAGCAGGCCGCCGCGCCCCGACGGCCTGGCGTGCGGGGTGCCGCGCTCGGCGGCCAGCAGCGACAGGCAGCCGCCGAAGGTGACGCCCGACGCCCGGCCGGGAACCAGCGTCCCGCCGCCTTCGATGACCGATACGGTCTCGGGCGCGAAGAGCGTGGCGCGAAGGTGCTCCAGGGAGCGGGCCTCCTTGCCGAAGTCCGCGCCCGCCACCACCGGGCCGTGCAGCGTGGCCAGCCCCAGGCGCGCCGCGAACGCCTCGTGCAGGGCGGTCACGTCGCTGAAGCCGAGGAAGACCTTGGGGCCCGCGGCGCGGAGCGCGTCCCAGTCGAGCAGGTCGGCCATGCGCTGGCCGCCGTACCCGCCGCGGGCGCAGAACACGGCGGCCACGTCGGGGTCGCACCAGGCGTCCCGCAGATCGCGGGCGCGGTCGGCGTCGGCGCCCGCCAGGTAGTCGAACTCCGGGTGCGCGTCGAGGACATGGGGCGCGAGTATGGGTTCCAGGTCCCAGCCGCGCAGCACGTCGAGCCCCGCCTGCAGCCGGTCTTCGCGCACCGGGCCGCAGGGGGCGACGACGGCGACCCGGTCGCCCGCGGCCAGCCGCCGGGGGCGGGTGAGCGGCCGCACGAACGACAGCCGCGGCGGCCGCGGCGACTGGGCCGGGGTCACTTGCTGAGCTCCAGGGTGGGGATGCCGGGCGGGTTGATGCCGAAGGTCTGCGCGTACAGCGAGAGTTCGGACTCCAGACAGCGGATCACGGTGTCCGCGCGCCTGAAGCCATGGCTCTCGCCCTCGAAGGCGATATAGGCGTGCGGCACCCGGCGCCCGGCCATCCTGGCGAGGAACCGCTCGCACTGGGCGGGCGGGCAGATGACGTCCTCCAGGCCCTGGAGCAGCAGGAAGGGCGCGGTGACCCGCTCGGCGTGCGTGAGGGGCGAGCGCTCGCGGTAGCGTCCCGGCACCTCGTCGGCCGGGCCGATCAGCGAGTGCAGATACCGCGACTCGAAGTCATGGGTCTCGCCGGTCCCCCAGCTGGTGAGGTCGAGGATCGGGTACTGCACGGTGCCGCAGGCGTACACATCGGTGGTGGCGAGCGAGGCGGCGGCGGTCCAGCCCCCGGCGCTGCCGCCGCGGATGGCGAGCCGGGACCGGTCGGCGGTGCCCTCGTCGGCCAGCGCCGTGGCGACGGCCGCGCAGTCTTCGACGTCGACGACGCCCCACTGCTCCCGCAGCCGGTCCCGGTAGGCGCGGCCGTATCCGGTCGAGCCGCCGTAGTTGACCTCGGCGACTCCGATGCCGCGTGAGGTGAAGTAGGCGATCTCCAGGTCGAGGACGAGCGGCGCGTGCCCGGTGGGCCCGCCGTGCGCCCAGACCACATAGGGCGGCAGTTCGGCGTCGGGCGCGCGGTGTCCCGGATTGTGCGGCGGGTAGATATGCGCGTGGATCTCGCGTCCCGCGGGGCCCACGAAGGTGCGGATCTGCGGTTCCGGGTAGTACGCGGGGTCCACCGGGTCGTCGTGCGCGGCGCCGATCACCCGAGCGCGGCCGGTCGCGGTGTCCAGCTCCACCACCTCGTACGCGCTGCGCGGGCTCGCCGCGACGCCGACGACCCGTGAGCCGTGCGCGGCCAGGGTCGGGGCCCACTCCGTCCAGGGTCCCGCCGTGTCGACGACCTCGCCGCTGTCCGGGTCCAGGATGCCGAGCGCGGTGGCGCCGACGCCGTGCACCACGGCGATCAGTCCGTTCGCCAGTGGCGTGAACCAGCGCTGGCCGATCTTCCACAGCGGCCCGGCGAACTCCTCCTCGCGCGGGCAGAGCGCGACGGCGCCCCGGTGCGGGTCGGCGCGGTACAGGTTCCACCAGCCGCTGCGGTCGGAGGCGAACAGCAGGGCGCCGTCCGACGCCCACTCGACCTGGACGATCGACTCGTCCTCGCCTCCGGCGCAGGCCCGCGCCTGGCGCAGCAGGCCGTCCTCGCCGACGTCGGCGAGGATCAGCTCGGTGCCGTCCCACGGCATTCGCGGGTGGTCCCAGGCGATCCAGGCGGCGCGCCGTCCGTCCGGCGAGAGCCTGGCGCCTGTGACGAACCGGTGCCGTCCGTCGGACAGTTCCCGTACCGCCGCGCGGTCGTCGGCGGCGGAGCCGTCCAGCGGCACGGCCGCCAGCACGCGGCGTACGTCACTGGGCCCGCTGCCGGTGAACTCCTCCAGGACGCACCACACTTCGCCGCGGTCGAGATGGATCCGCGGGTCGGCCCAGCGCAGTCCGTCGCCGACCGGCGACACGGGGGTGAGCGGCCGGGGCCCGGCCTCGGGGCGGTCCGGCTCGTAGGCGTACAGCCGCTGGTCGGCGAAGTCGACGAACACCACCAGCGGACCCTCGGGCCGCGCCGCCCCGGCCCACGGCTGGCCGCCGTACTCGATGACTCTGCTGCGGACGTTCCACGGGGCGGGCAGCACCGACCGCTCGCCGTGTCCGGTTCCGCGCACCAGGGCCCGCCGCCCGCCCTCCGCGGGGCGCGGCTCGGTCCACCACACCTCGTCGCCGACGAAGCCCACATACTCGGGGCGTCCGTCGCGCGACGCGGCCAGGGCCGCGTCGATCGGTGACGTCCAGGCTCCGTACGGCAGCGTCCGTACCATGTCCCCCACTCCCCTAGGCCGTGCGCAGATAGCGGTCGAGCACCTTGGTGCCGAAGTGCAGTGCCTCCACGGGCACCCGCTCGTCGACGCCGTGGAACAGGGCCCAGTAGTCGAAGCCCTCGGGCAGCTTCAGCGGCGAGAAGCCATAGCCGGTGATGCCGAGCCGGGAGAACTGCTTGGCGTCGGTGCCGCCCGCCATGCAGAACGGCACGACGTGCCCCTCCGGCGCGAACTCCTCGACGGCCGCCCGCATCTTGGCGTAGGTGTCCGTGCCGACCGGCGACTGGAGCGCGACCTCGCGGTGCTGGAACTCCCACTCCACATCGGGTCCGGTGAGCCGGTCGAGGGTGTCGGCGAACTCCTGCTCGCCGCCCGGAAGATAGCGGCCGTCGACATACGCCACCGCTTCGCCCGGAATCACATTGATCTTGTAGCCGGCTGTCAGCATCGTGGGGTTGGCGCTGTTGCGCACGGTCGGCTCGACCAGCGCTGCCGCCCGGCCCAGCTTGCCGATCAGGGCGTCCACGTCGAAGTCCGGGGCGTCGACCGCCGCGTCGAGGCCGTGCAGTGCGGCGAGTTCGCGCAGCGCCGCCTTGACGGTCGGGGTCAGCCGCACCGGCCACTCGTGCTCGCCGATCCGCGCGATCGCCCCGGCCAGTCTGCTGACCGCGTTGGCCCGGTTGGGCTTGGAGCCGTGCCCGGCCCGGCCGCGGGCGGTGAGCTTGAGCCAGCCGGTGCCGCGCTCGCCCGCCGCGATCGGATAGAGCGCCATGCCGGGGCCCGCGTGGAAGGTGAAGGCCCCGGACTCGCTGATGCCTTCGGTGCAGCCGTCGAAGAGGCCCGGATGCCGGTCGGCGAGGAAGCCGGAGCCGTCTTCGGCGCTGGCCTCCTCGTCCGCGGTGAACGCGATCACCACATCGCGTCTGGGGCGCACGCCCTGCCGCGCCCAGGACCGTACGACCGCGAGGATCATCGCGTCCATGTTCTTCATGTCGACGGCGCCGCGCCCCCAGACCACGCCGTCGCGCACCTCCCCGGAGAAGGGGTCGACCTGCCAGTCGGCGGCCTCGGCGGGTACCACGTCCAGGTGGCCGTGCACCAGCAGCGCGTCGGCCGACGGGTCGGTGCCCTCGATGCGCGCGACCACGTTCGTGCGTCCCGCGGTGCGTTCCAGGAGGGCGGGGCTGAGTCCTGCTCCGGCCAGCTGCTCGGCGGCGTACTCCGCGGCGGGCCGCTCCCGGCAGTCGCCGCCGCCGCGGTTGGTCGTGTCGATCCGGATCAGGTCCGAGGTGAACCGGACGACCTCGTCCAGTGCCTGTCCGTCAGCCATACTGCTCCTCCACCGCGGCGGACACGAGCGTGGTGACCGCCTTGAACGTGCGAATGCCCTCGTACATCGTCTCGCTGGTGTACGCGACCTTGCGCTCCCCGATGCGCGCCACGCCCGGCACGACCGTGGCCGCCAGGGACAGGTGTTCGGCGTCGAACTCGAGCGCCACCGTGAACGGCCCGCCGCGCACCGGTTCGTACCGCACGGCCAGCGAGGCGGCCTCCTTGGCCGCGGCCCGGATGTCGGCGGCGGTGCGCGCGGGGGTGCGGCAGACGGCCGCGTACCGTGAGACGTGGTCCTTGACCGCGACCTTGCGCGCCTCGGGCGCGTACCCGAGCGCGTCCTCGCAGGCGAGGTCGTCGCCGGTGACCAGAAGCACCGGTACACCGTACTCGGCGGCCACATGGGCGTTGAGCAGGCCTTCGCTGGCCCGGACGTCGTTGATCCAGACGCCGGTGATGGAGTTGGCGAGGTAGGTGTGCGCGAGCACTCCCTCCATGCCCGCGCCCGCGTGGTAGCCGACGAAGGCGATGCCGTCCACGTCCCCGTACTGGACGCCTTCGACCATGCTCAGGGACTTGTGCCGTCCGGTGAGCATCTCGGCCCGTTCGTCGAGGTGCTCAAGCAGCAGATTGCGCATGGTCCAGTGCGCTTCGTTGATGAGCACCTCATCGGCGCCGCCGTCGAAGAAGCCGCGCACCGCCGCGTTCACGTCGGAGGTGAACATCGGGCGGCAGCGCTCCCACTGCGGGGTGCCGGGGAGCACGTCGGCGGGCCAGGTCACACCGGTCGCGCCCTCCATGTCGGCGCTGATGAGGATCTTCATGGAAGGAAACCGTACGCGTCACCGAACAACGGAACCAGGCCTGTGGATAACCCTCACCGGAGTAGACCAGATCTGCGGCCCGCCCTTTACCCTGGACGGCCTACGACCAGCCAGCGCGAGGGCAGCTCGATGCGGGTGCCGTCGGGCAGGCAGTCGGTGGTGGTCAGCGGCAGCTCGCCGCTCGCCAGGACGGTCAGGCCCGCGCTCTGGAACACGTCGAGTACCTCCGCGTCCGTCACTTCCAGGGGCGCGATGCCGTGCCGCAGCACCGGCGCCATCTTCGGCGGCGGGCCGGCCGCTCCCTGCGCGAGCCCCATCAGCAGCGGGCCCGCGGCCTGGCACGGCTCGACCACGCAGGCCCGGCCACGCTCACCCACCAGGGTCGCGATGTCCTCGGCGAGCGCCTGGCGGCCGTCGGACTCGCACTGGTGGAGTACGCCGCGCATATAGACGTTGGCGTCGCCCAGCTCCGCGTGCAGCTGCTCGGTCTCGCCCTTGTCGGTGGCGTCCAGCTGCCGGTACTCAGCCTGCCCGGCCGGGTCGGCGGCGCGCGCGTGCGCCAGCGCACCGGCCGACAGGTCGGCGCCCACGACATGCCGGAAGCGGTCGGCGAGAAAGCGGGTCTGGGTGCCGTTGCCGCAGCCGAGGTCGATCATCGGAAGGTCCCCGGCCGTCAGGTGCGGCTCGAAGAGCGCGAGGTGGAGGCCCACGGTGAGGGCGGGTTCGGAGTCCCAGAAGACGGCTCCCTGTTCGTCGGACGCCTCGCTCCAGAAGGCTTCCCAGGCGTCCCTGTACCGACGCGTCGCGCTCATGACCAGCTCCCCAGGTTGTGATCGTAGAGATCGGTCTACCCTGCCTGGGTTGTCCGGACAAGCGGTGCGGCATACCTTCACCGAGCGTTCGGCACACGGCCGCCGCCGCGCGCCCCCTGGGTGTCAACTCCCCCTGGGCAGCGGCAACTCGAACCACACCGACTTGCCCGTGTCGGTGCGGCTGGTCCCCCACTGACCGGCGAGGCCGCTCACCACGCGCAGCCCGCGCCCGGCGTCGTCGGTGGGGGCGGCGGCGCGCAGCGTCGGCAGGGTGTGGTCCTCGTCCTCCACCTCGCAGAGCAGCACGTCGGTGCGCACCAGGCGCAGGTGGATCCAGCGGCTTCGGGCGTGCCGTACGGCGTTGGCGACCAGCTCTGAGGCGAGCAGCCGCGCGGTGTGCGCCAGGTCGTCGGGCAGCTCCCAGGTCCGCAGCTGTTCACCGACCCAGGTGCGCGCCGCGCGGACCTGTCCCGGATCGGTCGTCAGCGGCCGACTCGCCACGTTCTGGGGCGGGATGCCGTTCAGCCGGGCCATCAGCAGGGCGACGTCGTCCTTGCGGTCGCCGTGTCCCGACACCGAGAACGTCGCGGCCAGGGCACGGATGATGGTGTCGCAGGCGTCGTCCATGGAGGCCGCGGGGTGGGCCGCCGACTCGCACAGTGCGGCCAGACCCACGCCGATGTCCGTGCCGCGCACCTCGACGAGACCGTCGGTGCACATCACCAGCCGGTCACCGGGTGCGACCGGGATCCGCACGGACTCGAAGGGCACACCGCCCACTCCTATGGGCGCGCCCGTCGGCAGGTCCAGGAGTTCGCTGCGCCCGTCGTCGGCGCGGACCACGACGGGCGGGATGTGCCCGGCGTTGGCGATCTCCAGTTCACCGGCGATCGGGTCGTACACCGCGTAGAGGCAGGTCGCCAGGTACTGTTCGCCGAGCCGCTGGGCCAGGTCGTCCAGGTTCCGCAGCAGTTGCGCGGGCGGCAGGTCCAGGGCCGCCATGGTCTGCACAGACGTACGCAACTGGCCCATCATCGCGGCGGAGTTGAGTCCGTGGCCCATGACGTCGCCGACGACCAGGGCGGTCCGTGATCCGGGCAGTTTGACGGAGTCGAACCAGTCGCCGCCGATCCGGCCGAGCAGGGTGCCCGGCAGATAGCGGGTGGCGATGTCGCACCCCGCCATCCTGGGCGCGATGTGCGGCAGCATGGAGTCCTGGAGGGTCTCGGCGACGTTCTCCTGGTAGGTGTACATGCGTGCGTTGTCCAGCACGAGCCCGGCGCGGGCGGCGAGTTCGGCGCCGGTGACGCGGTCCATGTCGTTGAACAGGCGCCGCTCCGGGTGCCGTAGCAGGATCATGAAGCCGAGCACGACATTGCGCGCCTTCAGCGGTACGACCAGCATCGAGCGGTTGTTGATCAGCGGCCGGATGTCGCGCTTCTCGAACTGCGCGGCGATCGCGGTGCCCGTCTCCTCGCTGATCCGCGGTACGAGCACCGGCTCACCCGTGGTCATGCACTGGAAGAACGGGGTGTGCACTGGGAACGGCATGGACTCGCCGACCGGGACGACGTCGTCCCAGCGGCCCGGCTCGTCGGTGTGCTCCACGGCGACCCGGTGCCACAGTGTCGTGGCGTCCGGCGGGCCTTCGGGGAAGCCCTCGCCCGCGACGACCTGTTCGCGCAGATACGTCCCGGCGACGTCGGTGAAGCGCGGCACGACGGCCCGGCTGACCTCGACGATCGTCTGGGACAGGTCCAGCGAGGAGCCGATCCGCCCGCTGACCTCGTTCAGGAACTCCAGGCGCTCGCGCACGGCGGCGTACTCGAGGTCCTCGGCGTCCTCAGCGGCCTCGGCGTGTTCGGTGCCGTCGGCGGCCCCGCCGTCCGGTCCGGCGGTCGCGGGCCGTGCCGCGCGCTGTCGTCGCGCCAGGTGCCCGGCGCGGCGCGGCACACCCCAGTCCGGGGTCACCGGCACCCGGTCGTGGTGGCTGAACTCCAGGACCGGATACCCCAGTTCGAGTACCTGGGAGACGATCCGGGAGCTTTCGCCGACGCTCATGCTGGGCAGGATCTCGGGCAGCCTGTGCGCCAGGTCGTCGGCGCCGGGGAACTCGGTGTGCAGCGCGAAGCCGGGCGCGATGCGCTCCCGCGCCCTGGCGCCGGGGTCGGCCTCGTCGTCGTACGGGGCGTCCGGGTCGTCCACGCCCGCCGCGTCCGCCGCGAGGACCAGGAGGCGCGCAGGGCCCGGACCGATCAGCGGATAGGCCCACCACAGGACGTCGGCCCGGCCGCGCTCCGGCACCGGGATACGGGCCCGTCCGGCGGCCGGACAGGGCGACTGGCCGTCCAGCGACGCCTCAAGCTCCAGGCCCCCGACGCCGCCGGACGCGTGACGCCCGCCGTACGCGCCGTACTCCCCGTACGCGGCCACGGGTTCGTCGGCGTCGTCGTCGGGCAGCGCGCCGAAGACCGGCAGCAGATCGGCGGCCGCACGCCCCACGGCCTCCTCTCGCGCGGGGCCGAAGAGCCGGCGCGCGCCGGCGCTCCAGTGCGACACCAGACCCGCGCCGTCCACCACGACCACGGCCAGCGGAATCCGGCCGGCCAGCGCCGCCGACGGCACCGGCCCCTGTGGAGTGCCACGCTCCATCGGACTGGGCTCCTTCCCACGGCGGCGCAAGATCCGCACTGCCACGACCACGGTACGGCCAGCGGGGGTCGGCATGTGCGGCAACGCGCCAATTGGCGCTCGCGCGTGCGCCGCCGAACGCCCCCGGAGCGCCCCTGGAGCGCCCCCCGATCGCGCCGCGGTGGCACCCCTCGGCTCAGTCCTCGTGGCCCAGTTGCAGATCCCGCTCGGTGCGCCCGCCTCCGGCGACCTGGAGCACCGTCGCCACCGGCGGGTATCCGGCCGCGATCACCGTGTACTCGCCGGAGGACAGATCGACGAAGCGGAAGGTGCCGTCGGGTCCGGTGGTGAGGGTGTCCACCACATTGCCCGCGGCGTCCAGGAGCGTCACGCGCGCGTCCTCCACGGCGCGGCCGCCACCGGCCCGTACGGTGCCGCGCAGCACCGCGCCGCCCGCGAGTTCCACGTCCTGGCGGGTCTCGCGGGACGCCTGGACGCTCACCGGCAGCGCGGCCGGGCGGAACGCGGGCGCGCTCCCGGCCAGGGTGTACTCACCGGCCACCAGGTCGGAGATCACATATCCCCCTTCGCGTCCGCTGCGGGTGCTGGCGACCACCTCGCCGCGTACGTCGGTGAGGGTCACCGCCGCGCCCCTGACCGGCGAGCCGTCCGCCGTGACCACCTGGCCCGCGAGGCGGCCCGCGCCGCCCAGCACCACGTCCAGCTCGACCGGGCGTTCGCCGACGGTGACGGACACGGCCTGCGGCTGGTGGCCGCCCGCGGCCGCGATCAGGACGTAGCTGCCGGACCCCGGAGTCGACAGGGCGTAGCGGCCGTCATCGCCGCTGGCGCCCCGGCCGATCTGCTGTCCCGTGACGTCGATGAGGGTGAGCGCCGCTCGGGGCACACTGCTGCCGTCGGAGTGCTGGACGGCACCGCACACGGGTACCCCCGCGGTCTGCGCCGTACGGGCTCGGGGGATGGCGGTGGGCTCGGCGTCGGACGCGGAGTGCTGCGCTGCGCTGGACAACAGGGGGGTCTCCTTGAGGAAGAAGGCGATCAGCAGGCCGAGCAGGAGCACCGGCACGAGGTAGAGGAAGATCCGGGGCATCGCGTCCGCGTACGCCAGGATGTAGCCGTCGCGCAGGGCGTCGGGCAGCTGGTGGACCAGCGTCGGTGTGAGCGACTCGGGGTCGGGCAGGTCGGCGTCCGCCGGGAGCCGTGCTCCGAGCGCGTCGGCCAGCCGGTCCGCGAAGAGCGTGCCGAACACGGCGGCGCCGACGCTGCCGCCGATCTGCCGGAAGTAGTTGTTGGCGCTGGTGGCGACGCCGAGGTCGGCGGGCGGCACGGCGTTCTGCACGGCGGTGATCAGGACCGGCATCACCAGGCCGATGCCGACGCCCAGGACGGCCATCCAGATGCTGTAGTGCGGTCGCGGGGTGTCCGCCGCCAGCTGGGAGAGCAGCCACATGCCGACGACCGAGACAGCGCCACCGGTGATCGGGAAAACCCGGTAGCGCCCGGTGTGGCTGATGATCTGGCCGGTGACGATGGAGGCGCCGACGATCCCGCCCATCATGGGGAGCATCAGCAGCCCGGACTCGGTGGCGCTCGCACCGTCGACCATCTGCAGGAAGGTCGGCAGGTAGCTGGCCGCGCCGAACAGCGCGACCCCGACGACCGCCCCGATCAGGCCGGTGAGCGTGAAGGTCGGGTCGCGGAACAGCCGCAGCGGGATGAGCGGCTGCGCGGCGAAGCGCTCGGCGACCAGGAAGAGCACGGTGGCGGCGACGGCGCCCCCGGCGAGCCCGAGGATCACCCGGTCGCCCCAGGCGTACTGCGTACCGCCCCAACTGGTGAGCAGCACCAGGCAGGTTGACGCGGCGGCCAGCAGCAGCGCGCCCAGTACGTCCAGGCGGGGCTTGACGGTCGGCTTGGGCAGCTTCAGCACGACGGAGACGACGGCCAGGGTCAGCAGCCCGAAGGGGACGTTGAAGTAGAAGCACCAGCGCCAGGAGACGTGGTCGGTGAAGAAGCCGCCGAGCAGCGGGCCCGCCACCGACGCGAGGCCGAAGGCGGCTCCGATGACCCCCATGTAGCGGCCGCGCTGCCGGGGCGGCACGATGTCGGCGATGATCGCCTGTACGCCGATGAACAGTCCGCCCGCGCCGACGCCCTGGAGCGCCCGGAAGGCGATCAGCTCCTCCATGGAGCGGGACCATCCGGCCAGCGCCGAGCCGATGACGAACACCACGATGGCGAACTGGAAGACGCCCTTGCGCCCGAAGAGATCGCCCAGCTTGCCGTAGACGGGCAGGGCCACGGTGGAGGTCAGCAGGTACGCGGTGATCGCCCAGGACATCTGGTCCAGGCCGTGCAGCTCCCCCACGATCTTCGGCAGCGCGGTGGCGACGATCATCTGTTCCAGGGCCGCGAGCAACAGCGCGAGCAGCAGCCCGGCGAACACCAGCCGCACCCGGCGCGGGCTCAGCGGCTGGGCCGCCGCCCGCGTCGGCCCGGCCGTGGGTCCGGCCGGGGGCGGGAGCTCGCCGGATACCGCGACCTGTCCGGCCCGGTCCTCGGCCCCGGCCCGGTCGTCGGCCTGCTCGGCCCGGCCCGGCACCAGCGTCGTCCCACCCACGTCAGCTCCCCATCGTCGCGACCGCCCACCGCCCAATGCGCCATGCGCCGCCCTTTTCTCGCATTGCGCGACAACTGGGAGCAAGCGCGACGAGCGGGCAGGAACGGGGCCTGAGAGGGTGTCATCGCCGGTGGGAGACCCTGGGACGAGCTAACGCCCCAGGGACGAGAACCACCCGAACCGGTGAGTGCGCCGGAGCCGCCGGAGGCTCCGGGCGGCTCCGGGCGGCTCCCGGCGGCTCTGAGGCGCGGGTCTACTTCTCCGTTTCGGCCGCCAGCTTGGCGAGCACCTCGTCGTAGATCCGGGCGAGCCCCTTCGGCGCGAAGGTCTTCTCGAAGAAGCCGCCGATGCCGCCCGCGCCGTTCCAGACGGCAGTGACGACCACGCGCGCCTTGCCCTCGCCCGCCGGGGTCACGGTCCAGGTGGTGACCATCGAGGAGTTGCGGTCCTTCTCGACCAGCTGCCCGTCGGTCGGCTCGGCCACCTCGAGCAGACAGTCACGGACGCGCTTGCTGGTGGCCTGGAGCTTCCAGTGCACGAGGGTGCCCTCGCCGTCGCCGCCCTCGCGCACCTCGTACTCGCTGAAGTGCTCGGGCAGCAGCTTCGCGCGCGCGCCGCTGTAGTCGGCCAGCGCGTCGAAGACGTCGTCCGGCTTTGCCGCGATGGTCCGCTCGGTCACGGCCTCGACCTGTGCCATGGCACTTCCTCCACTGGTGCGTTGTGTGCCGAGTCGCTGTCGGCGTTGCAGGTGAAACCGCAGCATACGCACGCGAAGTCAGCCGGGCGGACCGACTCCGGTGGGCCACCCGCCACATGACACCCCCTCACTCTGGTCAAATATCGGCAGAACACGCCCCTCCGCGGTGGGTTTCGGGCACGATGCGCCAGGGGCTGTGGCATGCACAGTCCGTTTCCCCGATTTCGGGAGGCCAGATGAGAAGAAACGCACTGGCGCTGCTCGGCGTCGCCGTGGTGGTCGGCGGAATGGTCTCGGCCGTTCCGTCCGCGGCCAGCACCGGCGACGCCGCGGCACCGCGCACCGCCTTGAAGTGGACCGACTGCGCCACGGCGAACTATCCGACCCTGCAGTGTTCCTCGGTCGAGGTCCCGCTCGACCACGCGAACCCGTACGGCGAGAAGATCAAGATCGCGCTGTCCCGAGTACCGCACACCTCGGCGACCTACCAGGGCCCGCTGCTGGTCAACCCCGGCGGCCCCGGCGGCAGCGGTCGTAATCTGGCCGGTTTCGTGGCCAAGTCACTGCCCGAGAAGGTCGCGGCACAGTACGACGTGATCGGTTTTGACCCGAGGGGCGTCGGGGCCAGCGAGCCCGCGCTGGACTGCCGCCCGGACCACTTCGCTCCGGTGCGGCCCGCGTCGGTGCCCAAGACGTTCACGATCGAGCGGGCCAACCTCGCGCGGGCGAAGGCCTTCGCCGAGTCCTGCGGTAAGAAGTACGGCCACCTGCTCAAGTACATCGACACGGTCAGCTCGGCCACGGACATGGACGTCATCCGCCGGGCGCTCGGCGCGGAGAAGATCAACTACTTCGGTTACTCGTACGGAACGTATCTCGGCGCGGTGTACGCGAAGCTGTTCCCCGAGCGGGTGCGCCGGGCCGTCCTGGACTCGGTGGTCGACCCGACCGGCGTCTGGGAGCAGGTCAACCTCAACCAGGACCTCGCCTTCGACGACCGGCACAAGGCGTTCGCGGCCTGGGTCGCGAAGCACGACGCGGCCTACGGGCTCGGCACGAACCCGGCCAGGGTCGAGGCGCTCTGGTACAAGATGCAGCGCTCCCTCGCCAAGCGGCCCGCGGGCGGCAAGGTCGGCGCGGCCGAGGTCGAGGACACCTTCCTGCCCGGCGGCTATTACACCGGCTACTGGCCGTATCTGGCCGAGGCGTTCGCGGCGTACGTCAACGACCGGGACGCCGAGCCGCTCGTCACGGCGTACGAGAACTTCGCCGCGGTCGACTCCGGCGGCGACAACGGCTACTCGGTCTACGCCGCCGTGGAGTGCCGGGACGCCGCGTGGCCGCGCGACTGGAACCAGTGGCGCTACACCACCTGGAAGACGTATATCCAGGCGCCCTTTATGACCTGGAACAACGCCTGGTACAACGCGGCGTGCGCGTTCTGGCCCACGAAGTCGCTGACTCCGCCGGACGTCGCCAACTCCCAGCTGCCGCCGGTGCTGCTTTTCCAGGCGACGGACGACGCGGCCACGCCGTACCAGGGCGCGGTGGCGATGAAGCGCAAGCTGCGCGGTTCCAGCCTGGTGGTCGAGCAGGGCGGCGGGAACCACGGCATCAGCCTCAGCGGCAACGGCTGCCTGGACGCCCACCTGGCCGCGTACCTGACCGACGGCACGGTCCCGCGCGGCGACGGCGGCGACGCGGACGCGGTCTGCGCGGCGCTGCCCGACCCCGAGCCGTTCGAGGCCGACGCCGCGGCCAAGGCGGCGGGCGTGGGCAGCGCCACGGGCAACGGCACGGGCGGGGCCGCGCTGCACGGTCTGCTGGGCTTCCGCCCCTGACCGACGCCGGTCCGGCCCGAGTCGGCTCATGGGCGAAGATGAGCCCATGAGCCGACTCACCCGCATACCCGACCCTGACGGCGTCTTCCCGGCCACCGCCTACACCCATGTGGTGCTGGGCGCCGGCCGGTTCGTCGCGGTCTCCGGCCAACTCGCCCTGGACGCGGCGGGCGAACTGGTCGGTCCGGGCGACCCGGCGGCGCAGGCCCGGCAGGTGTTCCGGAACCTGCGCCGCTGCCTGGCGGCGGCGGGCGCGGACTTCGACGACGTGGTGAAGCTGACGTACTTCGTCACGGACACCGCGTTCATGCCAGCCGTCCGGGCCGCGCGGGACGAGTTCATCGACCCCGAGCGACTCCCCGCCGCGTCAGCGGTCCAGGTCGCCGGACTGGTCGCGCCCGAGTTCCTCCTGGAGATCGAGGCGCTCGCGGTGATCAGCGAGGACTGACCGCCGCCCCTCCTCTTCTAGGGTGCGCCCATGCACCAGGACCCGCTCAGCGTCGCCGATGACGCGGAGCTACGGCGGCGGCTCGCGGCGGGCGGCACGGCCGTCCATCTGGTCGCCGAGCGCGCGGGCGCCGTCGTCGGCTGGGCCTGCCACGGCCCGTACCGCGAGTCCGAGGTGCGCTACGCGGGGAGCCGCCACTCTGACGGCGCGGTGTCAGTCGTCGCCCACCCGCGCCAGCGCCGCCGTGGCCGCCGCCGCGAGCCGCGGATGGGCGCGGGCCGCCGTGAGCACGGGCGTCGCGCGCCCGTCGCCCAGCGCGCCGAGGCCCTCGACACAGGCGAGCGCCACCCGCCAGTACGGATCACGCGGGGAGCCCATGCGGCGCTCCAGGACCGTGATCAGCGCGGGCACCGACTCGGCGGCGCGCAACGCGGTGAGCAGCCGCACCGGGTGCAGCGCGTAGGCGACGCGCAGTTCGTTGGTGGCCAGCGCGGCCGCCGCCCGCGCGGTGCGCGGGTCGCCGAGCCGGGCCAGCGCGTGCGCGGCGGCGGCGCAGCGCTCGGGGTCGCGGTGGTTGAGCAGCAGGACCAGCGTCTCGAAGGCCCGCCGGTCGCCCGCGCGGCCGAGCCGGAAGGCGGCCAGCTCGCGTGCCCACAGGGGCTGCCCCGGCTCGGTGAGCACCTGGGCGAGTTCCCCTGGATCACGGGTGGCGCACAGCCGCTCGTACGCCTTGAGGGGCGCGCTCGCGCCCTCGACCGGGGAGGCCGCCGCGGCCTCCATCCGTAACCGCTCGATGACCGCACGCGACTCCTCGTCCATGCCCGCCACCCTAGGGCTGTCCCCAGCGAGCGATCCAGCTCACAACATCGGGGCGATCCCAGGGCTGGCGCGCTCGTTACCCGCCGGTTAAGCTCATACGAGCGGGTTACCCCCGCACCTCTCGGCGGCCTGGTGACGCAGCCGCCGTGAGTGCTCTGTCGGTTCGGCACTCAGCACCACCTGTACGACGCGGCTCGGGGACAGAGCCCGTCGACTCCTTACGGGCGCGCCCTCCGCGCCCGGCACCACGACACGCAACTCCCGCACGCGGTACGCGCCTTGGCGTACCCGGCGCGCCCGGCAGCCGCCGCGCGGCGCCGTGCCCCCGCCCGGCCGTGTGCGCCCTCTCAGTCGTCACTCACTCATTCCTGGAGTCCGCGATGGACCGTCCCTCCCTGCAGACCGTGGCCGTCGTCGGCCTCGGCACCATGGGCACCGGAATCGCCGAGGTGCTGGCCCGCGCCGGCCGCGAGGTCATCGGCATCGACGTCAGCGAGGCGGCCGCCGCCCAGGCGGTGACCTCGGTCGAGGCCTCGACCGCCCGCGCCGTGCGCCGCGAGCAGCTCACCGACGAGGAGCGGCAGGCCGCCCTGGCCCGGTTCCGCACCTTCTGCGACCTGCACGCCGCGGCCGACGCCGATCTGGTGATCGAGGTCGTCCCGGAGTCGTACGAGGCCAAGCACGAGGTGCTCGGCGAGCTCGACGCGATCGTCCGCCCGGACGCCATCCTCGCCACCGGCACCAACGCCCTGTCCGTGACCCGGCTCGCCGCCGACTCGGCGCGTCCCGAGCGGGTGCTCGGGCTGCACTTCTTCAACCCGGCCCCGGCGATGAAGCTGGTCGAGGTGGTCTCGTCGGTGCTCACCGACCCCCGCGCGGTCGAGGCCGTGACCTCGCTCGCGCTCGACCTCGGCAAGGAGCCGGTGGCGGTCGGCGACCGGCCCGGATTCGTCGCGGACGGGCTGCTGTTCGGCTACCTCAACCAGGCCGCCGCCATGTACGAGGCGAAGTACGCGTCCCGTGAGGACATCGACGCCGCCATGAAGCTGGGCTGCGGGCTGCCGATGGGCCCGCTCGCCCTGCTCGACCTGATCGGCGTCGACACCGCGCGCACGGTCCTGGAGGCGATGTACGCCGACTCCCGCGACCGGCTGCACGCGCCCGCCCCGATCCTGGGGCAGCTCAGCGAGGCGGGGCTGACCGGCCGCAAGGCGGGCCGCGGCTTCTACACGTACGAGGAGCCGGGCAGCGCCACCGTGGTGCGGGACGCGCTGACGCCGCTGGCCGACGCGTCGGCCGCGCCGGGCCGCGCGGTCGACGCGGTCGGCGTCGCGGGCTCCGGCACCATGGCGTCCGGCATCGCCGAGGTGTTCGCCAAGGCCGGGTACGCCACGGTGCTCGCGGCCCGCAGCCTGGAGAAGGCGGAGACCGCCAAGTCCCGGATCGCCACGTCGCTTTCGCGTTCGGTCAAGAAGGGCCGGATGACGCAGGAGGCCGCCGACGAGGTGCTGGCCAGGATCACCCCGGCGGGCTCGCTGGACGCCTTCGCCGACGTCGATCTGGCCGTCGAGGCGGTGGCCGAGGACCTGGCCGTCAAGCAGCAGCTGTTCGCCACGCTGGACAAGGTGTGCAAGCCGGGCGCTGTGCTCGCGACCACCACCTCGTCGCTGCCGGTCGTCGCCTGCGCCCGCGCCACCTCGCGCCCGCAGGACGTGATCGGGATGCACTTCTTCAACCCGGCCCCGGCGATGAAGCTGGTCGAGGTGGTCCGCACCGTGCTGACCTCGGACGACGTCCACGCGACCGTCCGCGAGGTGTGCGCCAAGGTCCGTAAGCACCCGGTGGACTGCGGCGACCGCGCCGGGTTCATCGTGAACGCGCTGCTGTTCCCGTACCTCAACAACGCGATCAAGATGGTGCAGGAGCACTACGCGACGCTCGACGACATCGACGCCGCGATGAAGCTCGGCGGCGGCTACCCGATGGGGCCCTTCGAGCTCCTGGACGTCGTCGGCCTCGACGTCTCGCTCGCCATCGAGCAGGTGCTGCACCGCGAGTTCCGCGAGCCGGGCCTGGCCCCGGCGCCGCTGCTCGAGCACCTGGTGGCCGCTGGGTGCCTGGGGCGGAAGACGGGGCGCGGCTTCCGCGAATATGCCCGAGGCTGAGCCGCACGCGGACTGGGGCGGGCTGCTCGGGCCTTCGGGCGCCCCCGCGGGCAGTACCGTCCCGAGTCCGCCCCCGGCCGCGTACATGCAGTACGTTCGGTGCATGCCCCAGCCCACAGACCCTGGCCAACGGCCTTCGCGTACGCCCGCCCCGCCCGACGCCGCTCCGGAGAACCCCGCGGGCAGCCGTGCCGCCGCCCAACGGCTCAAGATGCGCCGGGAGCTGGCCGCCGCGGCCATGGAACTGTTCGCGACCAAGGGCTACGAGGCGACGACCGTCGACGAGATCGCCGCCACCGCCGGGGTCGCGCGCCGGACCTTCTTCCGGCACTTCCGCTCCAAAGAAGAGGCGATCTTCCCCGACCACGACGACACCCTGATCCGCGCGGAGGCGGTGCTGAACGCGGCACCGCCGCACGAGCACCCGCTGGACACGGTGTGCCGCGGCATCAAGGAAGTCATGAAGATGTACGCGGCCGCGCCGACGGTGTCCGTCGAGCGCTACCGGCTCACCCGTGAGGTGCCGACCCTGCGCGAGCGCGAGATCGCCTCCGTGGCCCGGTACGAGCGGCTGTTCACGCGCTATCTGCTCGGCCACTTCGACGAGCACGCGCACCACGACGGCAACGACGACCCGCTGCTCGCCGAGGTCGCCGCGTCCGCCGTGGTCACCGCGCACAACCACGTGCTGCGGCGCTGGCTGCGGGCGGGCGGCCAGGGCGATGTGGAGGCCCAGCTGGACCGGGCCTTCGCGATCGTACGGAAGACCTTCGGCACCGGGATCGGCGCGGGGCGCTCATCGGCGGACGCGCAGTCCGCGGCGGCGGTGCGGGCGCGGGGCGAGGTCCTGGTGACCGTGGCCCGTACGGACGCGCCCCTGGACGAGGTCATGCGCACGATCGAGAACGCCTTGCGCGAGCGGGCGTAGCGAGAACGCCCTGCGCGAGCGGGCGTAAGCAGTCCACCGCATCGAGCGACACCGGGCGGGCCCCACCGGGCCCGCCCGGTGTTTGTGCCTACCGTGGGCTCGTGGCTTTCGCACCCTCTCTGACCTGCGATGATCGATCATCGCTCAGATGTCGCCCTCAAGTGACAACTGAGAGAAATTCCTGGCACTCAGTGTCTTGCCCACTGGCACCCGGTGTCATACGTTGATGTCGTCCGGGCGGCCGGCGTGCAGCGAACATCCGTACGCCGGCTGTCCCCTCAACCGCCCGGACGCCTGCGTCACAGGCACCTCTCGCGCCGCACCAAGGCGCTGCCGCAGCACCACCTCCGCCGAACCGACGGCACACCTCCACAGCACCACCCCGACGTTCCCCTCAAGCGTCCCCTCAGACAGCTTCGCCGGAGGCACACCGTGAAGGAAATCCTCGACGCGATCCAATCGCGCACCGCATCGAACAGCGACTCCGCCGCGGCCTCCGCCGCCGACTTCGCGGCCCTGCCCATCCCCGAGTCCTACCGCGCGATCACCGTGCACAAGGACGAGACCGGGATGTTCGAGGGCCTGGAGAGTCGCGACAAGGACCCCCGCAAGTCGCTGCACCTCGACGAGGTGCCGGTCCCCGAACTCGGTCCGGGCGAGGCCCTCGTGGCCGTCATGGCCTCGTCCGTGAACTACAACTCCGTGTGGACCTCGATCTTCGAGCCGATGGCCACCTTCGGCTTCCTGGAGCGCTACGGCCGCCTCAGCGAGCTCACCAAGCGGCACGACCTGCCGTACCACGTCATCGGCTCGGACCTGGCGGGCGTGGTGCTGCGCACCGGGCCCGGCGTGAACGCCTGGAACCCCGGCGACGAGGTCGTGGCGCACTGCCTGTCCGTCGAGCTGGAGTCGTCCGACGGCCACAACGACACGATGCTCGACCCCGAGCAGCGCATCTGGGGCTTCGAGACCAACTTCGGCGGCCTCGCGGAGCTCGCGCTGGTCAAGTCCAACCAGCTGATGCCCAAGCCGGACCACCTCAGCTGGGAGGAGGCCGCGGCTCCCGGCCTGGTCAACTCCACCGCGTACCGCCAGCTGGTGTCCCGCAACGGCGCCGGGATGAAGCAGGGCGACAACGTCCTCATCTGGGGCGCGAGCGGCGGACTCGGCTCCTACGCCACGCAGTTCGCGCTCGCGGGCGGCGCCAACCCGGTCTGTGTCGTCTCCTCGCCCGAGAAGGCCGAGATCTGCCGGAAGATGGGCGCCGAGGCGATCATCGACCGCAACGCCGAGGGCTACAAGTTCTGGAAGGACGAGCGCACCCAGGACCCGAAGGAGTGGAAGCGCTTCGGCAAGCGCATCCGCGAGTTCACCGGCGGCGAGGACATCGACATCGTCTTCGAGCACCCCGGCCGCGAGACCTTCGGCGCGAGCGTGTACGTCACCCGCAAGGGCGGCACCATCACCACCTGCGCCTCGACCTCGGGCTACATGCACGAGTACGACAACCGCTACCTGTGGATGTCGCTGAAGCGGATCATCGGCTCGCACTTCGCCAACTACCGCGAGGCCTGGGAGGCCAACCGCCTGATCGCCAAGGGCAAGATCCACCCCACCCTGTCGAAGGTGTACTCGCTGGAGGACACCGGGCAGGCCGCGTACGACGTGCACCGCAACCTCCACCAGGGCAAGGTCGGCGTGCTGGGGCTGGCCCCCCGTGAGGGACTCGGTGTGCGCGACGAGGAGAAGCGCGCCCAGCACATCGACGCCATCAACCGCTTCCGGAACGTCTGAGGTCTCCCGATGACAGAGCGCCAGAAGGACCGGCCGTGGCTGATGCGCACCTACGCCGGTCACTCCACGGCCGAGGCGTCCAACGAGCTGTACCGGCGCAATCTCGCCAAGGGCCAGACCGGCCTGTCGGTCGCGTTCGACCTGCCGACGCAGACCGGCTACGACGCCGACCACATCCTCGCCCGCGGCGAGGTCGGCCGGGTCGGCGTCCCGGTCTCCCATGTCGGTGACATGCGGCGGCTGTTCCAGGACATCCCCCTGGAGCAGATGAACACCTCGATGACGATCAACGCCACGGCCATGTGGCTGCTGGCGCTCTATCAGGTCGTCGCCGAGGAACAGGGCGCCGACATCAGCCAGTTGCAGGGGACGACGCAGAACGACATCGTCAAGGAGTACCTCTCGCGCGGGACGCATGTCTTCCCGCCGGGGCCGAGCCTCCGGCTGACCACGGACATGATCGCGTACACGGTCAGCCACATCCCCAAGTGGAACCCGATCAACATCTGCAGTTACCACCTGCAGGAGGCCGGGGCCACGCCGGTGCAGGAGATCGCGTACGCGATGTCCACGGCGGTCGCCGTGCTCGACGCCGTGCGGGACTCGGGCCAGGTGCCGCCGGAGAAGTTCGGGGACGTGGTCGCCCGTATCTCGTTCTTCGTGAACGCGGGCGTCCGCTTCGTCGAGGAGATGTGCAAGATGCGGGCGTTCGGCCGCATCTGGGACCAGGTCACCCGCGAGCGGTACGGCATCGAGAACGCCAAGCAGCGCCGCTTCCGCTACGGCGTGCAGGTCAACTCGCTCGGCCTGACCGAGGCGCAGCCGGAGAACAACGTCCAGCGGATCGTCCTGGAGATGCTGGCCGTCACTCTCTCCAAGGACGCACGCGCGCGTGCCGTGCAGCTCCCGGCCTGGAACGAGGCGCTGGGGCTGCCGCGCCCCTGGGACCAGCAGTGGTCGCTGCGCATCCAGCAGGTGCTGGCCCATGAGTCGGATCTGCTGGAGTACGAGGACATCTTCGCCGGGTCGCATGTGATCGAGGCCAAGGTGGACGCCCTGGTGGCCGACTCGCTGGCCGAGATGGACCGTATCCAGGAGATGGGCGGCGCGATGGCGGCCGTCGAGTCCGGCTATCTGAAGTCCCAGCTGGTGTCCTCGCACGCCGAGCGGCGGGCCAGGATCGAGGCGGGCGACGAGAAGATCGTCGGCGTCAACTGCTTCGAGTCCACCGAGCCGAACCCGCTCACCGCGGACCTGGACGGCTCGATCATGTCCGTGGACCCGGCCGTGGAGGGCCGCGTCACGGCGGCGCTGCGCGCCTGGCGGGACACCCGCTACCAGCCGCCGTTCAACCACCCGCGGCCCTGCAAGGCCCTGGAGAAGCTGAAGGAGGCCGCGGCCACCGACGCGAACCTCATGGAGGCCACCCTGGAGTGCGCACGCGCCGGTGTGACGACCGGCGAGTGGGCCGGGGCCCTGCGGGAGGTGTTCGGCGAGTTCCGGGCGCCTACGGGCGTCTCGTCGGCTCCGGTCGCGGTCGCCGCCGAGGAGGGCACGCCGCTGGCCGTCGTCCGCGACAAGGTCGCCAGGACCGCCACCGAGATGGGCTCCGGGCGGCTGCGGCTGCTGGTCGGCAAGCCCGGCCTGGACGGGCACTCCAACGGCGCCGAGCAGATCGCGGTACGCGCGCGTGACGCCGGTTTCGAGGTGGTCTACCAGGGCATCAGGCTCACCCCCGAGCAGATCGTCTCCGCCGCGCTCGCCGAGGACGTGCACTGCGTGGGCCTGTCGATCCTCTCCGGCTCGCACGCCGAACTGGTGCCGGACGTGCTGGAGCGGCTCCGCGAGGCGGGCGCCGCCGACATCCCGGTCATCGTCGGCGGGATCATCCCGAACGCCGACGCCGAAGAACTGAAGCGCGCGGGTGTGGCCGCCGTCTTCACCCCGAAGGACTTCGGAATCACGGAGATCATCGGCCGTATCGTCGACGAGATCCGGAAAGCGAACAAGCTCGACCCCCTGGAGGTCCCCGCATGACCCAGCCCCAGCCGCAGCCCGAGTCCCCGCAGGTGAACCGGCTCCGCCCGCGCCGCTCCTGCCTCGCGGTCCCCGGCTCCAACCCGCGCTTCCTGGAGAAGGCCCAGGGCCTGCCCGCCGACCAGGTCTTCCTGGACCTGGAGGACGCCTGCGCGCCGCTGGCCAAGCCGGACGCCCGGCACACCATCGTCAAGTTCCTCAACGAGGGCGACTGGACGGGCAAGACCCGCGTGGTGCGGGTCAACGACTGGACGACCCACTGGACGTACCGCGACGTGGTGACCGTCGTCGAGGGCGCGGGCCCGAACCTCGACTGCATCATGCTGCCGAAGGTCCAGGACGCCCAGCAGATCGTCGCCCTGGACCTGCTGCTCACGCAGATCGAGAAGACCATGGGCTTCGAGGTCGGCAAGATCGGCATCGAGGCGCAGATCGAGAACGCCAAGGGCCTGGTGAACGTCGACGCGATCGCGGCCGCCTCGCCGCGCGTGGAGACCATCATCTTCGGCCCGGCCGACTTCATGGCGTCCATCAACATGAAGTCGCTGGTCGTCGGCGAGCAGCCGCCCGGCTACCCGGCGGACGCGTACCACTACATCCTGATGCGCATCCTGATGGCCGCCCGCACCCACAACCTGCAGGCCATCGACGGCCCGTACCTCCAGATCAAGAACATCGACGGCTACCGGGAGGTCGCCGGGCGCGCGGCGGCCCTCGGCTTCGACGGCAAGTGGGTGCTGCACCCCGGCCAGGTCGACGCGGCCAACGAGGTCTTCTCGCCCTCCCAGGAGGACTACGACCACGCCGAGCTGATCCTGGACGCTTACGAGTACTTCACCTCCGAGGAGGGCGGCAAGAAGGGCTCCGCGATGCTCGGCGACGAGATGATCGACGAGGCCAGCCGCAAGATGGCCCTGGTCATCTCGGGCAAGGGCCGGGCCGCCGGTATGCGGCGCACATCCACGTTCGAGGCCCCGGAGGCGTAAGACACCATGCAGTTCGGCCGCACCTACGAAGAGTTCACCGTCGGGGACGTCTACAAGCACTGGCCGGGAAAGACGGTCACCGAGTACGACGACCACCTCTTCTGCCTGCTCACCATGAACCACCACCCGCTCCACATGGACGCCAACTACGCGGAGCGGACGACCGACTTCGGCAAGAACGTCGTCGTGGGCAACTACATCTACTCGCTGCTGCTCGGCATGTCGGTCCCGGACGTCTCGGGCAAGGCGATCGCCAACCTGGAGATCGAGTCGCTGAAGCATGTGGCGCCGACCTTCCACGGCGACACGGTCTACGGCGAGACGACCGTCCTGGACAAGACGCCGTCGAAGTCCAAGAACGACCGCGGGATCGTCTATGTGGAGACCAGGGGCTACAAGCAGGACGGCACGCTGGTCTGCGTGTTCCGCCGCAAGGTGATGGTCCCCACCGAGACGTACATCAAGGAGCGCGGCGGCGAGCAGCCCGGCCGCCCTGAGCCCAAGGCACAGGAGAAGAAGTAACCATGACGCGACTCGCCCAGACCCACGGTCTCACCGACGTCCAGCAGGAAATCCTGTCCACGGTGCGGGACTTCGTCGACAAGGAGATCATCCCGGTCGCCACCGAGCTGGAGCACCGCGACGAGTACCCCACGCAGATCGTCGAAGGCCTCAAGGAACTCGGCCTGTTCGGGCTGATGATCCCCGAGGAGTACGGGGGGCTGGGCGAGTCGCTGCTCACCTACGCGCTGTGCGTGGAGGAGATCGCGCGCGGCTGGATGAGCGTGTCCGGGATCATCAACACGCACTTCATCGTGGCGTACATGCTCAAGCAGCACGGCACCCAGGAGCAGAAGGACACTTTCCTGCCGCGGATGGCGCTGGGCGAGGTGCGCGGCGCGTTCTCGATGTCGGAACCGGCGCTCGGCTCCGATGTGTCGGCGATCACGTCCAAGGGCGTACAGGACGGCGACGAGTACGTCCTGAACGGCCAGAAGATGTGGCTGACCAACGGCGGCTCCTCGACGCTGGTGGCGGTGCTGTGCCGAAGTGACGAAGGACACCCCGAGGGCAGCGCGCCGCACAAGTCGATGACCACCTTCCTGGTCGAGAAGGAACCCGGCTTCGGAGAGGTCCGCCCCGGCCTCACCATCCCCGGAAAGATCGACAAGATGGGGTACAAGGGCGTCGACACCACCGAGTTGATCATGGATGGCCTGCGGGTTCCGGCTGATCGGGTGCTCGGCGGGACCACCGGCCGGGGGTTTTACCAGATGATGGACGGCGTCGAGGTCGGCCGCGTCAACGTCGCCGCGCGTGGCTGCGGCGTCGCGCAGCGTGCCTTCGAACTGGGCGTCTCCTACGCCCAGCAGCGGCACACCTTCGGCAAGCCGATCGCCCAGCACCAGGCGATCCAGTTCAAGCTGGCCGAGATGGCGACCAAGGTCGAGGCCGCGCATGCGATGATGGTAAACGCGGCACGCAAAAAGGACTCCGGGGAGCGAAACGACCTCGAAGCAGGGATGGCGAAGTACCTCGCGTCCGAGTACTGCAAGGAGGTGGTGGAAGACGCCTTCCGGATCCATGGCGGCTACGGCTTCTCGAAGGAGTACGAGATCGAGCGCCTCTACCGGGAGGCCCCGATGCTGCTGATCGGTGAAGGTACCGCCGAGATCCAGAAAATGATCATTGGACGCCGACTGCTCGAGGAGTACCGATTCCAGGGATGAAAGTCCCTTTTGGTGGCTTTCGTCGGGACGAAGATCACACCCTGTCAACGCTTCCAGGCGGCCGACTCGGCTTCGTGGCTTGCCCAGTTGTGGCACGCAACCGATACCATCCGGGAAAGCCGCCGCCGTCCCCCCTCTGAAGCGCGGCATCATCCGCTACGAAGGTCATCCATGCCCCACAGCCAAACCTCTGCCCCCCGCGAAGGCCTCCCCAAGGTTCGCCTGGCGCGCGGAGCATCGCCGTGGCTCCTGCCGACCGTCGCCACCGCAGCGCTGAGCCTCGCCCGCGCGCGCCGTACTCCTCGTTCGGCGGCCGCCGCGGCCGTGGCCGTGCCCGCCACGGCGCTCGCGGCGGGCATGCTGTGGTTCTTCCGCGACCCCGAGCGCGAGATCGCCCAGGGTCAGATCATCTCCCCGGCCGACGGAGTGGTGCAGAGCATCATGCCGTGGAAGGACGGGCGCACCCGCGTCGCGATCTTCATGAGCCCGCTGAACGTCCACGTCAACCGCGCGCCCCTGGCGGGCACCGTGACGTCCGTGGAGCACATCCCCGGCGGGTTCGTCCCGGCGTTCAACAAGGAGAGCGAGAACAACGAGCGCGTTGTCTGGCACTTCGACACCGAGCTCGGCGACATCGAGATGGTGCAGATCGCGGGAGCGGTCGCCCGGCGCATCGTCCCGTACGTGCCGCAGGGCACCAAGGTGGAGCAGGGCGAGCGCATCGGCCTGATCCGCTTCGGCTCGCGGGTCGACCTCTACCTCCCGGAGGGGGTCGAGGTCGCGGTCGAGGTCGGTCAGAAGACCGTGGCAGGGGTGACTCGCATTGAGCGTGGTTGATCCGGACACACAGGCCGGCTGGGTCCCGGAGTCCGAGACCGAGAGCGACGACCGCACCGAGGACATGCCGCTGTCACTGCGGCTGTCGATAGCGGACACCCTCACTCTCGGTAACGCGACCTGCGGCTTCATGGCGGTGTACTTCACCACCACCGGCATCCTGATCCCGCACCTCACCGGCTCGTCCGACGTGACCGGGATGGCGCGGCAGTCGGCCGCGACCGCGGTGATCCTGATGCTCTGCGCGGCCGTGTTCGATCTCTTCGACGGTCTCGTGGCGCGCAAGCTGCGCAGCTCGCCGATGGGCGCCGAGCTGGACAACCTCTCGGACCTGATCAGCTTCGGGCTCGCCCCGGCGTACTTCGTCCTCGTGTACGGCATGGTCGCGAACGACGCGCATCAGCGGGTCGCGGCGGTGGGCGCGATCGTGGTGCTGCTCGCGGTGGTGCTGCGGCTCGCGAGATTCTCCGTGGTCACGGTGAAGGACGGCACCTTCCAGGGCATGCCCAGCCCGTTCGGGGCGCTCACGGTGGTCTCGATCGTGTTGCTTGAGCTGCCGTTCATCGCCACCCTGCTGGCGATCATCGGCACCGCGTGGCTGATGGTGAGCCGGGTCGAGTACCCGAAGCCGCGGGGGCCGCTCGCGGTGGCGATGCTGGCGTGGATCGTGTCCGCGATGGGTCTCCTCGCGGCCTGGGCGTTCGACGCGCCCGGCGGTCAGCTGCTGCTGCAGACGGGGTGCGCGCTCCAGCTGGTGCTCGGTGCGGTGATCCCCCTGTTCGCCACGGCCCGCCGGGTGAACAACTTCCGTGACAACCGACGCGAGGCACGGGCGGCGCAGCTGCCGTAGCCTTCCGCGCGTACGCCGAGGGGCCCGAACCACGTGGTTCGGGCCCCTCGGCGTTGCCGTGGCGGATCGGTCCGCGTACGGGCCGGTCCGCGTACGGGTCAGTCCGAAGTGAAGGACTGGGCCGCCTTCGACGCCTCGGCGCCGCGGACCGCCTTGGAGCCGCCCTTGGCGGCCTTGGCTGGCTGGAGGATCACGCTCTCCAGGGACGACGGCGCCTTCGGGTCGGAGTAGTCCTGGACGCCGAAGCCGGAGTCGTACGCGGTCATCGTGCGCAGCGCCGCGGCGACCCCCTCACGCGTGAGGTCCTTGTTCTCGCACGCCGTCCGCAGCGCCTCGCCGAACGTCGCCGCGGCCGTCCAGCCCGCCACGACGCCGTTGTCGAGGGCGTCCTTCGGGTAGGCCTTCGTGTAGTCGGCCGCCAGCTTGCTCGGCCCCGAGGCGGCGTCGCCGATCGGCAGTGACGGCGAGGCGACGTAGTACATCTTCTCCAGGGCCGGGCCCGCCTGGGTGGCGAGCAGCTGCGGCGCGAACGCCGAGTTGTTGCCGATGATCGGGACGTTCAGGCCGCTCGCGGCCGCGACGCCGACCAGGGACGCCGCCTGCGCCGGTCCCGCGCTCAGCACGATCCCCTTCACCCCGGCCTGCTTCAGCGCCGCCACCTGCGCGGACATATCGCTGTCGGTGGGCTTGATCTTCTGCTCGACGACCGTGAGCCCGGACTGCTTCGCCATGTGCCGGGAGCCTTCGAGCGCGTTCTCGCCGTAGTCGCCCTCGAAGTAGACATGACCGATCTTGTCGCCCTCCTTGACGCCCTTCTCCTTCATCAGGAAGTCGATCGCGTTGATCGTCTCGATGTCGTACGTGGAGCCGACGACCCGGATGTACTCGCTGCCGAGCAGCGCCGCCGACCACGCCTGCGGCACGATCAGCGCCTTGCTGTCCTCGTTGCGCTGCTTGACCGCGGCGACGAACGGCGAGCCGATGAACTGCGCGTAGCCGAGCACCTTCGGTTCCAGCTCGGTGTAGGCGGAGACGGCCTTCTGCGGCTCGTATCCGTGGTCGCGTACGGTCAGCTTCAGCTGACGGCCGCAGATGCCGCCCGCCTCGTTGGTCTGCTTCACATACAGCTGCTGGGCCTGGGTGACGCTCTTGCCGAGCGTCGCGTAGACGCCGGACATGTCGGTGAGCGCGGCCAGGTTGATCGTCTCCTCGCTCACGCCGACGCCGGTCTTCACTCCTCGGGCGTCGTCCTTGGCGCCGTCTTCGCCGTCGCTCGCCTTGGAACTGCAGGCCGCGGAACCGGCCAGGGCGAGCAGCGTCGCGAGCGCGGCGGCACTCGCCCTGGTCCTGGTGTTCCGGGGCTGGGTACGCGGAAGCTGCACACTCATCGTTTCTCTCCTGGGGTTGACGTCGCGGTGCGCCGGGCGACGAGCCTGATCAGGCCGCCCGGCAGGAAGAGCACCACCGCCACGACGGCGGCGCCGTACAGGTACGCGGAGGCCTCGCCCGGAGTGACCCCGCCCGTTCCGGGGGCGGAGACCAGCGGCAGGGAGTCGCTGTAGCGGGTGAGGACCTGCGGGAGCAGCGAGACGAAGGCGGCGCCCACGACCGCTCCCCCGACCGAGCCGAGCCCCCCGATGACGATCATGGCGAGGTACTGGAGCGAGACGACCATGCCGAACTGGGAGGGCGTGACGCTCTGGAAGACCAGCGCGAGCAGCACGCCCGCGAGGCCCGCGTACATCGAGGACAGGACGAACACGGCGGCCCGGTAGCGGGCGACCGGCACCCCCATCACGCCCGCGGCGATCCGGTGGTCGCGGATGGCGTTCATGGCGCGGCCCGGTCGGCCTCTGAGCACACCGCGAGCGAACAGGGCGCAGCCCAGCAGCAGGGCGAGCCCGAGGTACCAGAGCTTCTCGGCCGAGCCGAACGGCACTGAGGCGACGACGACTTCGGCGCGGTCGAAGGAGAACCCGAACAGGTTCAGAGCCGGGACCTCGCGGCCCAGCGCGCCGCCGGTCAGATCGGTGGCGTTGTCGATGACATGCAGGCCGATGACGATCAGGGCCAGTGTGGCGATGCCCAGGTAGGCGCCGCGCAGCCGTCCGGCGATCGGGCTGAACAGGCCGCCCGCGAGGCCGGTCAGCAGCACCGCGAACAGCGCGGCGAGCCAGCTGGGCAGGCCCAGGCCGGTATAGCGGCCGTCGCTCTCGCCCGCCAGGGCGCTGTAGCCGTACGCGCCGACGGCGAGGAAGAAGGCATGCCCCATGGAGAGCTGGCCGGTGGAGCCGGTCAGCAGGTTGAGGCCGATCGCGCCGATCGCGGCGGCCATCGCGAACAGCCCCGCCTGGAGCCAGTAGGCGTCCAGGTAGAAGGGCAGTGCGAGCAGCACCAGCGCGCCCGCGAGCCAGCCGATGCCGCGGCGGTATCCGCCCGGCTGCCTGAGCGGGCTGTCCGGCCGCTTGAGAGCGCCGTCCGGCCGCTTGAGGGAGACGTCAGACACGGGCCAGCTCCTTCGTGCCGAACAGACCGGCGGGCCGTACGAGCAGGATCGCGACCATCACCAGATAGGGCGCGAGCTCCCCGAGGCCCCGGCCGAGGAAGGTCAGGTCCGACTGGTAGCCGGTGGCGAGCGACTCGGTGACGCCGACGATCAGCCCGCCGACGAGCGCGCCGGTGGTGGAGTCGAGCCCGCCGAGTATCGCGGCCGGGAAGGCCTTCATCGCCACCTGCGCGGTGGACTTCTCCAGGCCGGGGGTCGGGAAGACGGTCAGGAACAGGGCGGCCACGGCGGCGAGTCCGCCCGCGACGGCCCAGGCGCCGAGCGAGACCCGGCCGAGCCGGATGCCCATCAGGGCCGCCGTCCCGGCGTTCTCGGCCGCGGCCCGCATCGCCACGCCCCAGGAGGTGTAGCGGAAGGCCAGCAGGAACGCGGTGATCAGGAGCCCGGCGGCGAGCAGGGCCGCCACCCTGGTCTGGGCGATGGAGACCGAGCCGACGCTCAGCACCCGGTCGCCCCAGGGGTCGCCGACGCTGAGGATGTCGGTGCCCAGGCGGCGGCCGATGTCGGCGACCAGCACGATGTCGACGCCGATGGTGACGATCGCCAGGACGCTGTGGTCCGAGCCCCGGTAGCGGCGCATCACCAGGAACTCGATGGCCGCGCCGACCAGCGCCGCGCCCGCGACGCCCGCGAGCAGCGCGGGCCAGAAGCCGATGTCGTCGCTGAGCACGGCGGTGAGGTAGCCGCCCGCGAGCAGCAGCGAGGCGTGCGCGAAGTTGACCACCTCGGTGGCCCGGAAGATCACCACGAAGCCGAGGGCGATCAGCGCGTACACGGAGCCCAGCGAGACGCCGTTCAGGAGCAGTTCGATGAAGATCGTCATGATGCGGCCTCCCCGTGCCGCTCCGGCTCGCCCTCCGGCTCGCCCTCCGGCTCGCCTTCCGGCTCGCCCTCGGACTCGTCCTGGCCTAGGTAGGCGCGGACGACCGCGGGGTCGTTCTGGACGTCGGCGGGGGCGCCGCTCGCGATCTCGCGGCCGAAGTCGAGCACGGTCACCGCGTCCGCGAGCCGCATCACCATGCCCATGTCGTGCTCGACCAGGACGATCGAGATGCCGAGGCTGTCGCGGACCCCGGCGATGACGGCCGCCGTGCGCCGCCGCTCGTCGGCGGTCATCCCGGCCACCGGCTCGTCCAGGAGCAGCAGTTCGGGCTCCATGCACAGGGCGCGGCCCAGCTCGGCGAGCTTCTGCTGCCCGTACGGCAGCGAACCGGCCGGGCGCTCCAGCTGGTCTTCCAGGCCGACGAACGCGGCGATCTCGCGGACGCGTGCCCGGTGGTGCGCCTCCTCGCGCGCGGCGGACGGCAGGCGCAGCCCGGCCGCGAGGAATCCGGTGCGGGTGAGCCGGTGGCGGCCGAGCAGCAGGCTGTCGGCGACCGTGGCGCGCGGCGGCAGGGCGAGGTTCTGGAAGGTGCGGGCGATCCCGAGTCCGGCGATGCGGTGCGGGGGCAGCCCGGTCAGCTCGTGCTCGCCGAACCGCACGCTGCCGGATGCAGCCCGGTAGACGCCGGACAGCACGTTGAAGCAGGTGGACTTCCCGGCGCCGTTGGGGCCGATCACGGCGTGCACGGTGCCGGGCTCGACGGTGAAGGTCACCCGGTCGAGGGCGGTGAGTCCGGCGAACCGCACCGTCACCCCCCGCACCCGCAGGGGTACGGCGGTACTCATCGGGCCTCCCAGCGGGACAGGACGGGGTGCGCGGCCTGGGCGCGGGACGCGTCGTCGGCCGCGGTCCCGTCGCCGACGCCGAGGTAGCGGCGGCGTACCTCGTCGGAGGCGGCGAGCTCGCCGGACGGCCCGGCCAGGGTGATCTCGCCGACCTCCAGGACGTACGCGTAGGAGGCCAGGCGCAGGGCGAGCGCGGCGTTCTGTTCGACGAGCAGCACGGAGGTGCCCTGGGCGTTGATCTCCCTGATGGTGTCGGCGATCCGCGCGGCCATCAGCGGGGCCAGGCCGAGCGAGGGCTCGTCGAGCAGCAGCAGCTTCGGCGACGCCATCAGGGCGCGGCCGACCGCGAGCATCTGCTGCTCGCCGCCGGAGAGCAGTCCGGCGCGCTGCCGGGAGCGCTCGGCGAGCACCGGGAACAGCTCGTGGACCCGGCGCAGGGCCGCCGCCTTCGCCGCCCGGTCTCCGCTGGAGCCGAGCGCTCCGGCGCGCAGGTTGTCCTCGACGGTCATCCGGGCGAACACCTGGCGGCCTTCGGGCACCTGGGACACCCCGGCGGCGACCACCCGGTCCGCTGACAGGGTGTGCAGCGGCCTGCCGCCGAAGCGCACGGACCCGCCGGTGACGGACCCGCCGTGGAACGACAGCGCCCGCGAGACGGCCCGCAGCAGGGTCGACTTTCCCGCGCCGTTGCCGCCGAGCACCGTGACCACGCTGCCTTCGGGTACCTCCAGCGACACCGAGCGCAGGGCCCGTACCGGGCCGTAGCCCACCACCAGGTCCCGTACCTCGAGTGCGGCACCTCGCATGACTCCCCTTCCCTCGTCCCCGTGTGGTCTCCTCGACCCGTTCGGTGGCGCACAGACCAGCACCGACCAGTCGGTACGTCTACGTCCCGTGGCGGAGACGCTGCCGGTGACCAGCGGGTACGGCGGGGGGTTGTGCACGCGCACAACCCTCGGTGCCGGGGGTCTGCCGCCTGCGGCGGACAGCTGGCATGCTCCGGACCATGGGTGGGCGCAGGCCCCGTACGGGGCACGAGTGGAAGGTGCTCGCTGAGGCGTGCGACGCGCTCCTTGAGGGCCTTCCGGATCTGGTGGACGACTATCTGCGGCGGCTGGCCGAGCACTCGCCGACGTACGGGCGGGTCATCCCGTACGACCAGCACTGGCGGGAGGCCGAGGAGGCGATCCGGATCGGGGTGTCGGCGATCGGCGCGCCTCGGGCGTCGCCGCGGCGGGACCTGGAGCACGCCGAGTGGCTCGGGCGGCACCGGGCCCAGCAGGGGCTGCCGCTCGACCTGCTGGTGCACGCGTACCGGCAGGCGGGCCGCCTGGTGTGGGACGCGCTCCTGGAGGCCACGTCGGCGCGGCAGCCGGAGCGGCTCGCGGTGCTGATGCAGTCGGCGACGATGGTGTGGTCGGCGGTCGACGAGCAGGCGGACACGGTGTCGGAGGCGTACCGCGCGACCGAGCTGGAACTGCGGCGGCGCACCGACGAGCGGCTCCAGGCGCTGCTGGACGCCCTGCTTGAGGGCCGCCAGGGCCCCGAGCTCACCTCACGGGCGGCGGCGGGCCTGGATCTGCCCGAGCACGGCCGGTACGCGGTGGTGGTGCTGCGCCTGGAGCGGCGGGACGGGCGGGAGCCCTTCCACCGGCTGATCCAGGGCACGGGGATGCGGTTCGTGTGGCGGATGCGGGCGGACTGCGAGCTGGGAGTCGTCGCGATGGGCGCGGACACCGGTCTTGACGCGGTGGCCGATCTGCTCGCGGTGGGCTGTCCCGGACCTGGCGGCATCAGCCCGGTCGTGGAGGGTCTTGCCGAGCTGGGGCGGGCGCGGCGGCTCGCGGAACTCGCGCTGCGCACCTGCCCGCCGGACGCGACGGAGTTCGCCCGTCTGGACCGGCGAATGCCCACCGCGCTGGTGGTCAGCCAGCCGGACCTGGCGGGGCGGCTGGTGTCGGACGTGTTCGGCGCGCTGCTGGAGCTCGACCCCGCGGACCGGGCGGTGCTGCTGGAGACGCTGGACGCGTGGCTGGACTGCGAGGGCTCCGCGGGGCGGGCGGCCGGGCGGCTCTACTGCCACCGCAACACGGTCTTCAACCGCCTGCGGCGGCTGGAACAGCTCACAGGCCGTGCCCTGTCCCGCCCACGCGACCTGACGGAGATGACCCTCGCACTAGACGCACACCGGTTGTCACCGGGGTGACTTAATCTCTGGCGCACGCCACGGCCCACCCGCACCCGCCCCGCCCTCCGTCAAGACGACAGGCGGTCCCCCGCGATGCGCTCCGCGACCCGCTCCAGGATCGGGCCCGCCTCCGCGATGCACCGCTCGACGTCCGGCTCGACCTCGGTGAGCGGGTAGGCCCGCTGGATCCCCGCCGCCGTGAGCGCCTCCGCGGTCAGCGCCAGACGGCCGCAGACCGCGACCACCGGGACCCCCGCCGCGCGCGCCGCCGCCGCGACCCCCGCGGGCGCCTTCCCGTGCAGGGTCTGCTCATCGAGCGAGCCCTCACCGGTGATCACCAGGTCGGCCCGCTCCAGCGCGGGCGCGAAGCCCAGCACGTCGAGCATCACGTCGATGCCGGGACGGAACCGCGCGTCGAGCCCGACCAGCGCGCCGTACCCGATGCCGCCCGCCGCGCCCGCGCCCGGCGCCTGGGCGCAGGCGGCCGCCTTGGGGCCGACGGCCTTCTCCAGGACGACCGCGAAGTGCGCCAGCGCGGCGTCCAGCGCGCGCACGTCGTCCGGGCTGGCCCCCTTCTGCGGGCCGTACACCGCGGGCGCGCCCTTCGGCCCGGTCAGCGGATTGTCGACATCGCTGGCCAGGATCAGGTCGACGTCGGCCAGCCTCGGGTCGAGCCCGGACAGGTCGGCGGTGGCCAGGTCGCGCAGCGGCCCGCCGCCGGGCGCGACCGGCGCGCCGTCCGCGTCCAGGAAGCGCGCGCCGAGCGCGGCCAGCATGCCCGCGCCGCCGTCGGTGGTGGCGCTGCCGCCGACACCGAAGACGAGGGTGCGGGCCCCGGCCTCCAGGGCCGCGAGCAGCAGCTCGCCGGAGCCGTAGGTGGTGGACGTGAGCGGCGCGAAGACGCCGTCGGGCAGCAGCTGGAGGCCGGAGGCCTCGGCCATCTCCACCACCGCGGTGTCCCCGCGCAGCGCGTACGCCGCGGTGACCTCGGTCCCGAGCGGCCCGGTGACCCGTACCTCGCGGCGCTCGAAGCCGCCCGCGACCGCGGCCGCCACCGTGCCGTCGCCGCCGTCCGCCACGGGCAGCGCCTCGACCCGGACCTCCGGCGCCGCCCGGCGCAGTCCGGCCGTCACCCGCTCGGCGACCTGCACGGCCGTCAGCGAGCCCTTGAACTTGTCCGCGGCGATCAGCACCCGCCGTGTCCCGGTGCTTCCCTTCGCCGCTGCAGCGTCCGCCACCTTGGAATCCCCTTGCTCTTCGGGCCTTGCTCGCGTCAAGGCAGTCGCGCCGCTGCGACCTTAACCTCCGGCGCCGCCCGCTGCCCATGGCCGCCCTCACGGTGAGACGGCGCGCCACCCGGAAAAAACACCTGATTCCCCACCATAGTGGTGCGGCATGAGTACGGATGCCCTCGATCAGCCCCGCCCGAGCGAACCTCCCAGGCCGCCCGGCTCCGCGGGACCGTCCGATCCGCACCACAGCCCGCCCCCTGACTACGTGGTGGTCGGCATCGGCGTGGCCGTCGTGCTGGCGGTCGTCGGCTGGGCCGCGCTCGGCAAGGACTCCTTCAGCAGCGCGTCGGACACGGCGCTGGGCTGGGTGCTGGACAACTTCGCCTGGCTGTTCGTGATCGCCGCCGATGTCTTCCTGGTCCTCTGCGTCGTGATCGCGGTCAGCCGCTTCGGCCGGATCAGACTCGGCCGCGACGATTCCGAGCCGGAGTTCGACAACCTCGCCTGGATCGCGATGATGTTCAGCGCGGGCATGGGCATCGGCCTGATGTTCTACGGGGTCGGCGAGCCGCTGACCCACTATCTCGACCCGCCCCCGATGACCGGGGCCACCGGGCACACCGGCAGCGCGGCCAACATCGCGCTGCAGTACTCCTTCTTCCACTGGACGCTGGTCCCCTGGGCGATCTACGGCGTCGCGGGCCTGGCACTCGCCTACGCCGGGTTCCGCAAGGGCCGCGGCAACCGGCTGAGCTCGGCGTTCGTACCGATCCTCGGGGAGCGCAGGGCGGCCGGCTGGCCAGGCCGGATCATCGATCTGCTGGCCGTGTTCGCGACGGTCTTCGGCACCGCGACCAGCCTGGGCCTGGGCGCGCTCCAGGTCTCCAAGGGGCTGCACCTCACGGCGGGCGCCGAGGACACCACCCGGATGCAGCTGATCATCATCGTCTCGCTCGGCGCCGCCTTCGTGGCCTCGGCCTTCTCCGGACTGCACCGGGGCGTGAAGTGGCTCAGCACGATCAACATCGTGCTGGCCGCCTGCCTGATGACGTTCGTGTTCGTCATCGGCCCGACCGTGTTCATCCTGGACGCGATCCCGGAGAGCGTCGGCGGCTTCCTGCACTGGTTCGTCCCGATGGCGACCCGCGCAGGGTCGTTCGGCGCCAGCGAGTGGCTGGGCGCCTGGACGGTCTTCTACTGGGCGTGGTGGCTGTCCTGGGCGCCGTTCGTCGGGACCTTCATCGCCAGGATCTCCCGTGGCCGGACGATCCGGGAGTTCCTGATCGGCGTGCTGCTGGTGCCCAGCTGCGCCACGGTCATCTGGTTCTGCGCCATGGGCGGCACCGGGATCCGGCTGGACGAGACCGGCGAGGTCGACATGGACGCCAAGCTGGAGCAGGGCGTGGAGGCGTCCCTGTTCGGCATGCTGGACGGGCTGCCGCTGTCCACGCTCACCTCCTGGATCGCGATGCTCCTGGTCATGACGTACTTCGTGACCAGCGCCGACTCGGCGTCGCTGGTGATGGGCTCGCTCACCAGCCGCGGCGCCCTGCATCCTCGGACCTGGCTGGTCGTCTCCTGGGGTGTGCTGATGGGGACGGTCGCCGCGGTGCTGCTCGTGGCGGGCGGCCTGGACTCGCTGAAGACGGCGACCATCCTGGTCGCGCTGCCGTTCGTCCTGGTCATGCTGCTGCTGTGCTATTCGCTGTGGCGGGAGCTGCGCGAGGATCCGGGCGCGGGCCCACCGCGCCACCACGCGCTGCACGGCCTGCGGGACGCGGTCAAGGCGATGGTGGGCGACGCGATCACCGAACACCAGCCGCCGCCGGACCGCCACCACCGGCTACGGCGGCGGGCCGCGAAGTCCCGCGGCCAGGACCAGGACGAGGGCTGACCGTGATACGCGGGCGGCGGGCGGGCTTCGCGGCCAGAGCCCGCCCGGCGTCCTTCTCGCGCGTGTCGCGCCGTCGCCCCCTCTACCCTCGGGAGGGTGACAGTCGACTACACCACGTACATCGCCAGCCTCCCCAAGATCCTCGCCGGTTCCGCCATGCTGCTGCGGGACGCCGACGGCCGGGTGCTGATCGTGGAGCCCAACTACCGCGAAGGCTGGACGCTGCCCGGCGGGACGGTCGAGTCGGACCGGGGTGAGACCCCGCGGCAGGCCGCGCGCCGCGAGACCGCCGAGGAGATCGGGCTCGATGTGGAGCCCGGCCGGCTCCTCGCGATCGACTGGTCGCCCGGTCCCGACCGGCCGCCCATCGCCTCGTACCTCTACGACGGCGGCGTACTCACCCCGGAGCAGCTGAACGCGATCGTGCTCCAGGACGAGGAGCTGGACTCCTGGCGGCTGGTCAGCCCCGAGGAGCTGAAGGCGTACGACCCGCCGTGGTTCGCCCGTCGGCTCACCACGGTGCTGACCGCGCTCGCGGACGGCACGGCCCCGGTGGAGCTGGAGAACGGCCAGCCGGCGGTGGCACGATGACCGCCCGCCGGATCGTGCCCAACGTGCGGTCCGACGCGCCGCGCGAGAGCGCCGAGTTCTACGGCCTGCTGGGGTTCGCCGAGGTGATGGACCTCGGCTGGATCACCACGCTCGCCGCGCCGGAGAACCCGTCAGCTCAGATCAGTTTCATCCGCGAGGACAAGACCGCGCCCGTGCCGCCCGACCTGAGCGTCGAGGTCGACGACGTGGACGCGGTCTACGCTGTCGTACGGGCCACCGGTGCGGAGATCGTCCACCCCTTGACGGATGAGGAGTGGGGTGTGCGCCGCTTCTTCGTACGCGATCCGGGCGGCCTCGTGGTGAATGTCCTCAGCCACCGCTGAGGACGCTCACCACCGGTCAGAACAGGGCGGTGCCCCCTTCGAACTCCAGGAGCCGCCGCTTGCGCTCCAGGCCGCCGCCGTACCCGGTCAGGCTGCCGTTCGCGCCGACCACCCGGTGGCAGGGCACGATGATGCTGATCGGGTTCTTGCCGTTGGCGAGCCCGACGGCGCGGGCCGCGCCCGGCCTGCCGAGCGCTTCGGCGAGCTCGCCGTACGAGCGGATCTCGCCGTACGGGATCTCCAGCAGCCCGGCCCAGACGCGGCGCTGGAACGGGGTGCCGTCCAGGCGCAACGGCAGGTCGAACTCCTTGAGTTCCCGCGCGAAATACGCCCGGAGCTGCTCGGCGACCGCGCCGAACGGCGTGTCGTCGGGGCTCCCGAAGCTCTCCTCGGGCGGCCGGTGCCGCTGGTCCGTCATATAGAGCCCGGACAGCACGCCGTCGGTGGCGACGAGCGTGAGCGGGCCATAGGGGCTGTCCAGCACGGTGTGCTGCCGTTGGCTCATGGCTGACGTCCTTACGCGGTGAGGTGATGGCGGGTCTTCGCGCCGTTGGTAGCCTGCGGCGTCATGAGGCGCGTGTGGTTCTTGCCGATAATGTGGGCCCTCAGCGGCTTCGTGGTCGCGACCTGGCTGGTCGTCGGGGGCAGTCCTGGCGAGGGCGTCGTACTCCTGTCGGTGTTCCTGATGCTCGCGGGCGTGAACTCGCCGCTGGTCTTTCCGAGGCCGACCGGCGCTGTGGAGGCGGGGCGCCGCAGCGCGGCGGACGGCCGGCCGGTCGTCTTCTGGCGGCCGGGGTGCGCGTACTGTCTGCGACTGCGGATCCGACTGGGGCGCGACGCCCGCCGATTGTACTGGGTGAACATCTGGCGTGACCCCGCCGGCGCGGCGGCGGTGCGGGCCGCCAACGGCGGCGATGAGACCGTGCCCACGGTCGTCGTCGCGGGCCAGTCGCACACCAACCCCGACCCGAAGTGGGTGCGCGCACAGCTCCCGCCGTCCGCCTGACCGGAACGACGGCGGCGGGACGCGGGGTTCGCCGCGCACGTCGTCAGGCGGTGGGTTCCGGCAGGGAGTTGACGGGGTGGTCATCGGTCGCCCAGAGGTACTGGACCGCGTAGGCGCGCCAGGGGCGCCAGGCGGCCGCCCGCGCGGTGAGCGCGGCGGGGGTGGACGGCAGGCCCAGGGCGGCCGCCGCGCGGCGCACTCCGAGGTCGGTGGGGAGGAAGGCGTCCGGGTCGCCGAGCGCGCGCATCGCGATGACCTCGACGGTCCACGGGCCGAAGCCGGACAGGGCGGCGAGCCGTGCGCGGGTCTCGTGCCAGTCGCTCTCGACGCCCAAGTGGAGGTCGCCGTCGGCGAGTCGGCGCACCAGGGTGGTGAGTGTGGTGCGGCGGCCGCGGGGCAGGGCGAGGGTCTCGGGGTCGAGTCCGGCCAGGGCGTCGGGGGACGGGAACAGGTGGGTGAGGCCGCCCTCGGGGTCGTCGACGGGCTCGCCGTGCGCGGTGACCAGGCGGGCCGCGTGGGTGCGGGCGGCGGCGGTGGACACCTGCTGCCCCAGGACGGCCCGTACCGCGAACTCCGCCTCGTCGACGGTACGCGGCACCCGGCGGCCCGGAGCCTTGTCGACGAGCGGGGCGAGCAGCGGGTCGGCGCGCAGCTGGTCGTCGACGGCGACCGGGTCGGCGTCCAGGTCGAGCATGCGGCGGCACCGGCTGATCGCCACCGTGAGGTCCCGCTGATCGGTGAGGGCCAGGCGGCAGCCGATGTGGTCGGGGGTGGGGGTGAGGGCGACGACGCCGTGTCCGTACGGCAGCCGCAGGGTGCGGCGGTAGCCGCCGTCACGCCACTCCTCGACGCCCGGTACGGCGGTCGCGGCGAGATGGCCGAAGAGGTTGTCGGGGTTGAGCGGGGCGCGGAACGGCAGGCGCAGCGTGATGACGCCCGGTGTGGTGTCCGGACGCCTGCCGCCCGCGCGGGTGCGCAGTTCGCCGGGGGTGAGGCCGAAGACCTCGCGGACCGTGTCGTTGAAGGTGCGGATCGAGGCGAATCCGGCCGCGAAGGCGACGTCGGCCATGGGCAGTTCGGTGGTCTCGATCAGTACGCGGGCGGTCTGGGCGCGCTGGGCACGGGCCAGTGCGAGCGGGCCCGCGCCCAGTTCGGCGCGCAGCTGGCGTTCGATCTGGCGGGTGCTGTAGCCGAGCCGGGCGGCGAGGCCCGGTACCCCGTCGCGGTCCACGACCCCGTCGGCGATCAGCCGCATGGCGCGTGCCACGAGATCGGCGCGGTGGTTCCATTCCGGGGAGCCGGGCGCGGTGTCGGGGCGGCACCGCTTGCAGGCCCGGAATCCGGCTTGCTGGCAGGCGGCCGCACTCGGGTGGAACCGCATGTTCTCGGGCTTCGGCGGCACGACCGGGCAGCTGGGGCGGCAGTAGATCCCGGTGGTCACCACCGCCGTGAAGAACCAGCCGTCGAAGCGGGCGTCCCTGGACTGGACGGCCCGTACGCAGTGCTCGGTGTCGGTGTACATGCCCCCAGCCTCACCCATGCTCAGCGCGACGGCTGGCGAGAATACGACATCAACCTGGAGCCTGCGGCTCCTGCCGGTCCTCGGAGCGGCCAGGCGTGTTCGGCCGCCCTGAGGGCATGCCGGGTGCGGCCAAGGACACCGGTTCCAGGCGGACCTCGGCTTGGGTGAGATAGTCGTGGAGGCCAGGCGGCCGGTAGGACGCGTCATCGTCGTAGCGGTCCTTGGCGGTCTGTGCGACGTACTCGCGCCCATCCGGGCAGTCCTTGTCGTCCGCGGCCGCTCCGATGCGCCGGTGCAGCCGCGGGAACAGCACATACAGGCCCCCGCGTGACCGGTGCAGCTCGGCCGTGGGCTTGGGCCGCGCCCCGAGCTCGGCGTCGCACTCCGAGTTCATGCCGCCGCTCGGCCCGGTCTCGCTGAAGGCCTCAGGGTCGAACTCCAGCCCGTATCGGTGGGCTTGGTGAGCCATCCACAGCAGGGTGACGTCGGACAGACACGGCTTCGGGGAGCCGCCGCCGACGTCGGTGTGGACCCCGGCGAACCACACCTGCCGGACTTCCTGGCCCTTCTCGGCGTCGCCTGGCTGCGGGCACCACAGCGTGGGCTCGAAGAATCCGCGCTGCTCGTCGATGGCCAGCGCGTGGAAGGCTCCCCGCACCTTGCCGCTCAGCTTGGTGTCGTGAAACTCCCACCGGCGCCTCAGCAGGCGGGGCCCCGGAATACCGAGGGCGCCGACGGTGTCCCACACGCCGATGAAGTGGACGTCCGTCTCGTGCGCGTACGCCCGGCGGAACAGGACGGCGGCGCAGCCGGACGGCTTCTCCTTCCGGTCGCGGTACAGGGCCCACGCCTTCTTGACCATGTCGGAGTGCTCCTGGCGCAGGATGCCGCAGTTGCGCACCATCCCCGCCAGGCTGCGGGCCGTGTACGCGCCCCGGCTGAAGCCGAAGAGGTACAGCTTGTCGCCGGGCTCGTAGGCGTCGACGAGGAAACGGTAGGCGTCCAGGACATGGCGGGACAGCCCCATGCCGAACGCGCCGCCGCGCAGGCGCGTCCAACGGCGGTTGCCGACGCCTCGGTGGTAGTACACGCGCTGTTCGCAACCGGCCGCCCGCGAGCGGAGGGACAGGGCGATCTTGCTGACGTTCGTTCTGCTGCGCTGGTCGGCGTGGTTCCACGTGCCATCGCAGCAGACGATCAGATGCTTGGCCATGGCTTTACCTTCCGGGGATTCCAGCTGATCACAGCGACCAGCCGTGCGCATCCGCTGCCGCCCGCCCGGAAGAAAGCGGGCTCGCCTGCTCTTTCCGCCGGTGTTGAGTTACGCGGGCTGGAGGAGCGGTGTCACGGCACGGTGCACCAGAAGGTGCCCCCAGAGTTCCTGCTCGACGCCGTCCGGCCAGCGGGAGCGCAGCACATACGAGGCATCGCCCCGCAGGGCGCCGAACGCGGCGAGCGAGCCGCGCAGCCGCCACCGGTTCTCGTGCAGCTCGATCAGACGGTTCGCGGGAGCGGCGACGGGGTCCAGGACGGTCGTGATGAGACGGGTGGGGCGGCACAGCGGACCCTCGACGACCCGCACCTCGGCGGTCCCCCGCGCCAGCGCGCTCAGGTAGGAGCCGTCCGGCAGCTCGGCGTGCACGGGCAGCGCCGGGCGGGGCTCGGTCCGCCACACCACGTCCACGCCCAGTGTCCCGGCCAGCGAGAAAAGCTCAGGGCCAGCGGTCTCCTGGTCCGCCAGCAGCAGGTCGTCCCGGCCGAGGCCGGTGAGCAGCGCGGCGAGGCGGGGGCGATTCGCCCCCAGAGGAGGGCCGAGTTCCGCGCGGGTGATCTCCGGGCCGCCGGATTCGCCCAGGGCCACCACGCAGGCCTGAGGCGACGCTGAAGGGCGCGACGGCGCGGACCACGCGCGGTTCTCCGGGCTGCCCGGAATGCCGAACACGGCGCCGTCCACGGACAGCGCCCGCCAGCGGTTCAGGTGCCGCGCCGGGCGTGCGGCGGCCGGGTGCACCAGGGCGAACAGCCGGGCCAGCGGCCGCGAACCGAGCCGGACCCGGGCGCGGCAGATCGCCGCCGCCGTCGGGCGGTTCTTCGCGGCGGGGGCCCGCCGGGCCCAGTCGAGGCCGTCGCCCAGGATGTCGGCGACCTGCTGGTAACTCAGGTGCGAGAACAGACACATGGCCAGGACGAAGTAGAGGGTCCGGCGCGCGGGCAGCAGCCGCCTGCGCCGCTCGGCGCAGCCGCACTCGGCCACCACCTCGTCCACCAGGGCGGGCGGAAAGGCTTTCAGCAGCACGGCGACCGCGAGGCGCTCCGGCAGCCGGAAAGCGGCCGGTTTCCCCGTCTGGCCAGACCGTGGCATCGCTGATCCTCCCGCACGCCGAGGCTATCGCTAAGTAAGCGATAGGTGATTTCCCGCAGTTGCAGTCCATCTGGGCCGGTAAAACGATGAAATGGAGAAGCGCAGCCGCGCCTCCCATCCGCTACCGACGCCGCTCACGTTCTACCGGTTGCACGGTAGGGAGCGGAACGGCTTTCGCGGCGGTGACCGACTAGGAGTGGACAGGTGATGACAGATCGCGCGCTACTCGTGGGAATCGACGTGTACCCGGATCCGGTGAACAACCTCAACAGCTGTGTCGCCGACACCAGGGCGATGCGGGACATCCTCGTCGAGGCCGGGTTCGACACGTCCGGCATCCGGGTGCTCCTTGACGCCGACGCCACCCTCGCGGCGGCGCGGCAGGGCCTGGAGTGGCTGGTGGACGGCGCCCAGCAGGGAGACCGCAGGGTCTTCTTCCAGTCCTCTCACGGCTACCGGTACGACAAAGACGGCGTGATGACGGAGGTGCTGTGCTGCTACGACGCGTTCCTGGAGGACACCGAACTCGTCGCCCGTACGAGGGGTCTGCCGCCCGGTGTGCTGACCGTGGCGATCGACTCGTGCCATTCGGGCGGAATGGAGAAGGAGTTCACCCCCGGCGGAATGGCGCGGGCGGTACGCACTAAGGTGTTCATCCCGCCGCGCGAGAAGCTGCTGGAGCAGACGAAATCCGTGGAGCGCATCACGGGAATGAAACCGTTCGGGCGCCGGGCGCTGCGTGACGAGAACTCCCTGTCGAAGGGGATGAGCCTTTCGTCCAATATGGCGGCGGCGGCGAAAGGCCCCGGCGGTGTCGAGGTCGAGCTGAACGGCGTTCTGCTGACCGCGTCCCGGCCGGACCAGACCGCCGCGGCGGGGAGCCCGTCGACGGACGGACTGTCGGCCTTCACCTACGCCCTGGCGAAGGAGCTGGATGCGACGGCTCCCGTCGCCTTCGTCCACGACCGGGTGGTGGCGCGGCTGGACGCGCTGGGGATGAGCCAGACCCCCTGTCTCTTCGCACCGTCCGAACAGGAGGACCGTCTCGCCGAGCCGTTCCTCGCCAAGGCCTCCTCCGGTATCCGCGGCACGATCGAGCAGCTTGAGGAGCTGCTGCGGCAGGTCGCGGCGGGAGGAACAACCGCCGACAAGACCGTCGGCGCCAGCACGACGCACGGACCAGACCACTCGACGAAGGTGAAGGACATGACGACAGTCGAACTCGAGAAGTCGGTGAGCAAGGCCACCCAGGAGATACTCGCGGGCGTCAAGTCGGCGGGCGGCACGAAGGTGTGGGGCGGTCCCGTCACCCCGTTCGGGGACATCCAGCGGTGCTGTGCCGGTGTCGCGCCCGCGGTCCTGGCGGCCATGTCGCAGGGCGGCGGCGCCAAGGGCTACGCGGTCGACCGGTCGCTGGCGGATCCGACGCTGCTGATGGACAAGGGCTTCTGGAGCTCCGCGATCAGCATCGCCAGAACGGTCGGGCCCGTCGTGCTCCAGGCGCTCACCAAGAGCGGCGACTTCGGCGAGGCGAAGCCGCCCGACCCCGCCGCGCTGCGGAAGCAGATCGAGGAGCGGGTCCCCGCGCACCGGATGGGGGACGACAAGTTCCTGTCCCTGGTGGGGACCCTGGCGAGCATCGCCGCGCCGATGATCATCGACGCGGTCACCAAGGACTTCCAGCCCGACGGCCAGGCGCCGACCGGAACCCTTGACCTGGACCTGCCGCAGGGCATGTCCGAGGCCGAGCAGAAGGGATTCCTCTCGGACGCCTTCAACGTGGCCGTGGATGTCCTGCCGCACGTCATCCGGGCGGTCCAGAAGGTCTGACGGCGGAGCGGCACGGGCGGCGGTCGGCGCGACACGCGTCGGCCGCCGCCCGCTGGCGCGCGGGTCGTCATGACGCGCGCAGTCGTCTCCATACGGCCTTGGCGGCGTTGTGCCCGGACATGCCGTGGACGCCGGGGCCCGGCGGGGTCGCCGACGAGCAGAGGAAGATCGCGGGGTGCGGGGTGCGGTAGGGGTGCGCGGTGAGTCTGGGGCGGAGCAGGAGTTGCAGTCCGGACGCGGCGCCGCAGGCGATGTCGCCGCCGACGTAATTGGCGTTGCGGGCGGCGAGTTCCGGGGGGCCTGCGGTGGCGCGGGCCAGAACGCGGTCGCGGAAGCCGGGGGCGAACCGCTCCAGCTGCCGTTCGATCGCGTCCGTGAGGTCGCCGTCCCAGCCGTGGGGTACGTGGCCGTACGCCCAGAAGACGTGTTTGCCCGCGGGGGCGCGGGTGGGGTCCGCCAGGCTCGGCTGGACCGTGATCAGGAAGGGCCGGTCGGGGGCGCGGCCGGTGCGGGACGCGAGCCGCAGGGCCTCGCCGACCTCGCGACTGTCCGCGGCGACCTGGACGGTGGTGGCCCGGTGGGGTGCGTCGGCGGTCCAGGGCACCGGGCCGTCCAGAGCGTAGTCGACCTTGAAGACGCTCGCGCCGTACCGGTAGTGGTCGTAAGCGCGGCCCAGGTCCGCGATGCGGGCGAGCGCGGTGGGCGAGGTGTCGAAGACATAGGCGCGGGCGGGCGGCAGGTCGTCCAGACGCTTGACCTCGTAGTCCGTGTGCAGGGCCGCGCCGAGGTCCCGCAGGTACGCGGCGAGCGCGTCCGAGATCGCCTGGGAACCGCCGCGCGCGACGGGCCAGCCGTTCGCGTGTGCGGCGAGGGCGAAGACCAGCCCTACGGCGCTGGTGGCGAGGCCGCCGAGCGGAGCGATGACATGGGCGACGAGCCCGGCGAACAGGGTGCGGGCCCGTTCGTCGCGGAAGCGCTGGCGCAGCAGCCAGCTGGACGGCGGCAGCCCCGTGAGTCCGAACCGGGCGAGCGTGACCGGATCGCGCGGCAGCGCCGTCAGCGGCAGCGACATGAAGTCCCGCGCGAGGGTGTCCCACTTGCCGACGAAGGGCGCGACCAGCCTGCGGTACGCGCCCGCGTCCCGCGGCCCGAACGAGGCCGCCGTCTCGGCCACGGAACGGGACAGGACCGCGGCGGTGCCGTCCGGGAAGGGGTGCGCCATGGGCAGTTCGGCGTGCAGCCATTCCAGGCCGTACCGGTCCAGTGGCAGGTCCCGGAAGGCGGGCGAGCCGATGCCGAGCGGGTGGGCGGCCGCGCAGGGGTCGTGCCGGAAGCCCGGCAGGGTGAGTTCTTCGGTGCGGGCGCCTCCGCCCACGGTGTCCTTGGCTTCGAAGACGGCCACCGACAGGCCGCGCCTGGCCAGCTCGGCGGCGGCGGTCAGTCCGTTGGGTCCCGCCCCCACGACGACGGCATCGAGCATCGACGGCACCTTCGGACTCCTTTGTCAGCCGACGGCCTGTGCCGCCCAGGATAAGCCGGGCCGCCGACGGCCCCCGCCCCGGCTAGGCGGCGGCCCCTGACAGCAGCCGTACCACCCGGTCGAGCGTGGCCTCGTCGCGCGCGGCCGCGAACGGCAGCGCGTTCCCGCCCGCGAGGCGGAACCGCTCCCCCGCGACGGTGCGGTGCGCGCCGCCCGCCTCGGACACCAGGAGCAGGCCCGCCGCGTGGTCCCAGGCGTTCTCCCAGGAGAAGGCGAGCGCGTCCAACTCGCCCTTGGCGATGGCCAGGTATTCCAGCCCCGCCGAGCCGCACGGCCTGGGCTGCACGCCTTCCGTGCGCAGCCCGAGCAGGGCGCGCTTCTGGTCGGGGGTGGTGAAGTCCGGGTGGGATGTGGCCACTTCGAGCACCTGGCCGGGCTCCGGGGAGCCGGAGTCCAGCACCCGGCCGCCCAGTCTGGCTCCCTGGCCGCGTATGGCCACGGCGAGCTCGTCGAGCGCGGGGGCGTAGGTCCAGGAGGCGAGCAGCTCGCCGCCCTGGGCGAGGGCGACCAGGGTGCAGAAGCCGGGGTCGCCGTGGACGAACTGGCGGGTGCCGTCCACCGGGTCGACGATCCACACCGGGGCGTCGCCGCCGAGCCGGTCGTAGACCGACGCGTCAGCGTGCACGGCCTCCTCGCCTACCACCGCCGAGCCGGGCAGCAGCTTGGTGAGCGAGGCGGTGAGGTGCTCCTCGGCGAGCCGGTCGGCGACGGTCACCAGGTCGTGCGGGCCGTTCTTCTCGACGATCTCGTGTGCGGCGAGCTGCCGGAAGCGGGGCATGATCTCGGCGGCGGCGGCCTTGCGGATCGCCTCCTCGACGTCGGCCTGACCGGTCACGAGGAAGTCTTGGAACTCTTCGATCATGTGTCCATCAGAGCATGCGCCACTGACAATCCCTACCGGGGCCGGGTACGCCGGATGGAATCGTGATGAATTGCCGTGCGCCATGCGCCCACGGGAAAATTTCAAAAGGGGCAAAACAGGCACAGCTGCGGTTCCCGCAATGCGGAAGATGGGATCCAGCGCCAGCGATCGCGTCTCATAGTTTCAGAATCAACTATGAACCAAAGGTCAATGGCCGCTCTGACCAGCATCTCCTAAGGTCGAGCGTCCGGAGCCTGATCCTCCGGATATGGAAACCGTAGGACTTACCGTCGTCCTCATGACTCAGGTGGACACGCGACCTCCCTCCGGAGGCCAGGACAGGGACGCCCTCGCCGAGGGCGTCTCCGCTGACGGCGGAACCCGCGGCAAGGGCCTCAACAGCAACTCACTCGGGCTGCTCGGCAGCGCCACGATCGGCGTCTCCACCGTGGCGCCGGTGTACTGCCTGACCGCCACGCTGGGCCCGACCGTCAGCGAGGTCGGCCTGCAGATGCCCGCGATCTTCCTCGCCGGGTTTCTGCCGATGCTGCTCGTCGCGTTCGCGTACCGCGAGCTGAACAAGGCCGTGCCGGACTGCGGCACCTCCTTCACCTGGTCGGTCAAGGCCTTCGGCCCCCGCGTCGGCTGGATGTGCGGCTGGGGCCTGCTGGTGGCCACCGTCGTGGTCCTGTCCAACCTCGCGGGCGTCGCCACCTCCTTCTTCTGGCTGCTCGCCGGCGAGGTGACCGGCAGCGACTCGGTCGCCGCGCTGGACGGCGACAAGGCCGTGCACATCCTCACCACCCTCGCCTTCGTCGCCATCGCCACCGCGGTCAGCTACCGCGGCATCACCGCCACCAAGTGGGTCCAGTACGCGCTGGTCGGCCTCCAACTCGCCGTGCTCGTCGTCTTCGTCGTGATGGCGATCGGCAAGGCCGACCAGGTCGCGGGCTCGCTGGACTTCTCCTGGTCCTGGATGAACCCCTTCGCGGTCGAGTCCTTCGCGGCCTTCACCGCGGGCCTGTCTCTGTCGATCTTCATCTACTGGGGCTGGGACACCTGCCTGTCCGTCAACGAGGAGAGCGTCGGCAGCGCCAGGACTCCGGGCCGGGCCGCCCTGCTCGCCATCGTCGTGATCGTCGCCTCGTACCTGCTCGTCGCGATCGCCTCGCAGATGTACGCGGGCATCGGCGAGGAGGGCACCGGGCTCGGCAACCCGGACACCGCGGACAACGTCTTCGCCGTACTCGCGGAGCCCGTCATGGGCGGCGGCCTCGGCGTCCTGCTCTTCGTCGCGGTCCTCGCCTCCGCCGCCGCGAGCCTGCAGACCACCTTCATCCCGGTCGCCCGCACCGCCCTCGCGATGGGCACCTACCAGGCGTTCCCCGCCTCCTTCGCCGAGGTGCACCCGCGCTTCAAGACCCCCGGCCGCGCCACCGTCGCGGCGGGCGTCGCCACCGGCGTCTTCTACACCGTGATGACCCTGCTCAGCGAGAACGTCCTGCTGGACACCATCTACGCGCTCGGCCTGATGATCTGCTTCTACTACGCGATCACCGCGTTCGCCTGCGTCTGGTTCTTCCGCGGGGAACTGCGCCGCTCCGGGCGCGACCTGCTGGTCAAGGGCGTCCTGCCGGGCCTCGGCGGCGTGATGCTCGCCGCGGTCTTCGTCCAGACCATGTTCGACATGTGGGACCCGGCGTACGGCAGCGGCTCGTCGGTCTTCGGCATCGGCTCGGTCTTCGTGATCGGCGTCGGGCTGCTGCTCCTCGGCGTGGTCCTGATGATCGTGATGCAGCGCCGCAGCCCGGCGTTCTTCCGCGGCGACGTGCTCACCCAGGAAACACCCGCGCTGGTGGTCGAAGGCTGACCCGCACGGGCTGTTCTCCGGGGCCTGGGGCGACGCCCCAGGCCTCAAGCCTGTCGCCGGGCGGGCCCTGTGTGACACTCTCGTCCCTCACCTGCCACTCGCCATCCGCAGGAGGTGCGCGCCGTGCGTCCGCTGCCGCTCTTGCTCACCGTGCGCCTCCTGCCGGTCGTGATGCTCGCCACGGCGGGCTGGGCCTGGACGACGGGCCCGTACGCCCCGGACCCGCGCCCCGCCGCCGCGCCGCGCCCCGAGCCCGGCCCGACCCGGACCGCGCCCGCGTACGGACCGCCGCCCGACCCCTGCGCCGCGGTCGAGGCGGACACCGTCAAGGACGTCGTCCCCGGCGCCGAGGCCGCGGGCAGGGAACTCGCCCTCACCGACCCGAAGCGGCGCAGGACCTGCTCCTGGAGTGCGCTGGACGGCTTCGACTACCGGTGGCTCGACGTGTCGTACGACGTCCTGGACAGCGCGGAGGCGGCCCGCGCCACCTACCGCAAGCGGCTGCTGGCCACCGGCGAGGACGCCGACGGCCTCGGCGACCAGGCCTCCGTCGCGGTCTCCCTGACCACCGAGGACAAGCAGCAGACCCGAGAGGCGGTCGTGCTCGTACGGTCCCGGAACGCGCTGATCACCGTCACCCACAACGGAAGCAACTTCGAGTCCCGGAAAGCCCCGGAGGCGGACGCCGTCCGCACGGGGGCGCTGCGCGTGGCTCAGGAGTCGGTGCGCTCCTTCGCCAGCCGCATCAAGCCCGCGTAGACCGTCAGCGAGGCCGCCAGACCCACGGCCCAGCCGTAGTCGGCCAGCGGTTCGAGCGGCGGGATCAGCCCGTCCCGCGGGAACGGCCCCTTGCCAGGTTCCGAGTGCGAGCCGCCCACCGCGAGCACCGCGCCCACGCCGAACGCGACCAGCGCCCGCCAGTTCCAGCCGGACGCGTACCAGTACCGGCCCCCCTGCGTGTAGAGGTCGGCCAGGTCCAGGCGGGTGCGGCGCAGGAGCCAGTAGTCGGCGATCAGGATCCCCGCGACCGTGCCGAGCAGCCCGCCCACGGTGCCGAGCCACGTGAAGATGTAGACATCGGGGTTCTCGATCAGCTTCCAAGGGAAGATCACGACGCCGATGACGCACGCGATCAGCGCGCCCGTACGGAAGTCGATCAGCTTGGGAGCGAGGTTGGACAGGTCGTAGGCGGGGCTGACCAGGTTCGCGGCGATGTTGGTGGAGAGGGTCGCCAGCAGGATCACCAGGAGCGCGAAGATCACCCCGGCCGTGCTGTCCATCCGGGCCGCCAGTTCACTCGGGTCCCAGACCGGCTCCCCGTACACCGCCTGCGAACCCGAGGTCACCAGCACCGAGAGCAGCGCGAAGGCCGCCATGGTGGTGGGCAGCCCGAGGCTCTGGCCCCAAACCTGCGCGCGCTGCCCAGCCCCGAAGCGCGTGAAGTCGGGGATGTTGAGGGACAGCGTGGACCAGAAGCCGATCATGCCCATCAAGGCCGGGAAGAAGACCTTCCAGAAGTCGGCGCCCCAGCCCAGCTCGGACGGCTGGTCGAGCAGCGGCCCGAAGCCGCCCGCCTTGTCGGCGATCCACACCAGCAGGGCGACCGCGCCCGCGAGCATCAGCGGCGCGGCCCAGTTCTCCAGGCGGCGTACGGCCTCCATGCCACGCAGGATCACCAGGATCTCGATGGCGAAGAAGAGCAGGAAGCACAGCCACTGGGTGAGCGGGTAGCCGCCGATCCGGTCGGCGTCGGTCCACCAGCTTCCGGCCCCGAAGATCCTTCCGGCGAGGAAGTAGATCGACGCCCCGCCGATCCAGGTCTGGATGCCGAACCAGGCGCAGGCCACGAGGCCGCGCAGCAGCGCCGGGAGGTTGGCGCCGACGATGCCGAAGGAGGCGCGGGCCAGGACCGGGAAGGGGATGCCGTACTTCGGGCCCGCGTGGCCGGTGAGGAGCATCGGCAGCAGGACGATGACGTTGCCGAGCGCGATGGTGAGGACGGCCTGCTTCCAGTCCATGCCGAGGGCGACCAGACCTGCGGCGAGGGTCCAGGAGGGGATGTTGACCGCCATGCCGATCCACAGGGCGGCGAAGTTGTACGTCGTCCAGCGGCGCTCGGCGAGCGGTACGGGGTGCAGGTCGGCGTTGGCGTAGCGGCTGTCGGGCGGATAGGCGCCGGGCCGCAGTTCGACCCGGCCGTCGGCGGCGGTGGACTGGGATATCCCGGTGGCGGGTGGGGGTCCTGGAGGAGCGGGGTCGGTCATGGGCAGCCCAACTCGGTTCGGGGAACAGTGGGTTCAGCTCAGTGCGGGGATGATGTCCGAGCCGTACGCGTCGATGACCGCCTCGCGCGCGTCGTGCATCGCGTACACCGCGAACTGGTCCACGCCGAGGTCGCGCAGCGCCCGCAGCTTCTCGATGTGTGCCGAGACCGGGCCGACGAGACAGAAGCGGTCCACGATGTCGTCGGGCACGAAGGCGGTGTCGGGGTTGTCGGCGCGGCCGTGATGGCTGTAGTCGTAGCCCTTGCGGGCCTTGATGTAGTCGGTGAGGGCTTCGGGCACCAGATCGGAGTGCTCGCCGTACTTGGCGACCAGGTCGGCGACGTGGTTGCCGACCATGCCGCCGAACCAGCGGCACTGTTCGCGCGCGTGGGCCAGGTCGTCGCTCACGTAGGCGGGCGCGGCGACGCAGATCTTCACCGCGGCCGGGTCGCGTCCGGCGGCCTCGGCCGCGTCCCGTACCGCCCTGATCATCCACTCGGTGAGGAAGGGGTCGGCGAGCTGGAGGATGAAGCCGTCGGCCCGCTGGCCCGCCAGGGCGAGGGCCTTGGGGCCGTACGCCGCCATCCAGACGGGCAGTCTGCCGTCGCGCACCCAGGGCAGCCGCAGGGGCTGGCCGCCGACGTCCGCCTCCCTGCCCTCCGCCAGGTCGCGGATGACGTCGATCGCCTCGCCCAGGCGGGCCAGGGTGTTCGGCTTGCGTCCGGCGACGCGCATGGCGGAGTCGCCGCGGCCGATGCCGCAGATCGTGCGGTTGCCGTACATGTCGTTCAGGGTGGCGAAGGTGGAGGCGGTGACCTCCCAGGTGCGGGTGCCGGGGTTGGTGACCATCGGGCCGACGGTGAGCTTGTCGGTGTGTTCCAGGATGCGGCTGTAGATGACGAACGGCTCCTGCCAGAGCACCGCGGAGTCGAAGGTCCAGCCATGGCGGAAGCCGTTGCGCTCCGCGCGCCGCATCAGTCCGACGACGGCGGACGCGGGCGGGTCGGTCTGCAGGACGAGTCCGAAGTCCACGTGGGGACCTCCTGGTTCAGTTCAGGTACTGGCTGGTGGCGCGGGGGACATAGACGCCGTGTCCGGCGCGGCCGGTGAACTCCCGGCCGTCGATGACCAGTTCGCCTCGGCTGAGCACCGTCTGGACCTGGCCGGTGACGTGCTTGCCCTCGTACGCCGAGTAGTCGACGTTCATGTGGTGGGTGTCGGCCGACAGGGTCTGCTCGGCGGCCGGGTCGTAGATCACCACGTCCGCGTCGGCGCCCGGCGCGATGGTGCCCTTCTTCGGGTAGAGGCCGAACATCCGGGCCGGGGCGGCGCAGGCGATCTCGATCCAGCGGCGGCGGGTGAGGCGCCCCTCGACCACCGCCTGGTGAAGGAGGTCCATGCGGTTCTCGACGCCCGGCAGACCGTTGGGGATCTTCGAGAAGTCGCCGCGGCCCAGCTCCTTCTGGCCGGTGAAGCAGAACGGGCAGTGGTCGGTGGAGACGACCTGGAGGTCGTTGGTGCGCAGCCCGCGCCACAGCGCCGCCTGGTGCTCCTTGGGGCGCAGCGGCGTCGAGCACACGTACTTGGCACCCTGGAAGTCCGGCTCGGCGAGGTTGTCGGTGGACAGGAACAGGTACTGCGGGCAGGTCTCGCCGAACACGGGCAGCCCCTTGTCGCGGGCGGCGGCGAGTTCGGCGACGGCTTCTTCGGCCGAGACGTGGACGACGTACAGCGGGGCGCCCGCGACCCGCGCGAGCTGGATCGCGCGGTGCGTCGCCTCGGCTTCCAGGAGGACCTTGCGGACCTCGCCGTGGTAGCGGGGGTCGGTCTCGCCGCGGGCGAGTGCCTGGGCGACCAGGACGTCGATCGCGATGCCGTTCTCGGCGTGCATCATGATCAGCCCGCCGTTGGCGGCCGAGCGCTGCATGGCGCGCAGCACCTGGCCGTCGTCGCTGTAGAAGACGCCCGGATACGCCATGAACAGCTTGAAGGAGGTGATCCCCTCCTCGACCAGGAGGTCCATTTCCTTCAGGGACGACTCGTTGACGTCCGAGAGGATCATATGGAAGCCGTAGTCGATGGCGCACCGGCCGTCGGCCTTGGCGTACCAGGCGTCCAGGCCCTCGCGCAGGGCGTGGCCCACGCTCTGTACCGCGAAGTCCACGAGGGTGGTGGTGCCGCCCCAGGCGGCGGCGCGGGTGCCGGTCTCGAAGGTGTCGGACGCGAAGGTGCCGCCGAACGGCAGCTCCATGTGCGTGTGGGCGTCGACGCCGCCGGGGATGACGTACCGGCCACTCGCGTCGATCACCCGGTCCGCGGTCCAGGCGGCCGCGGCGTCGGTGCCGTGGGCGGCGAGCGCCGCGATCCGGCCGTCCTCGATCAGGACGTCGGCGTGGGTCTCCTCGGCGGCGGTGATGACGAGTCCGCCGCGGATCAGGGTGCGGGTGCTCATGGGGTGCGCTCCCTTTCGTAGCAACTAGAGCCGGTGCGGGGGGACTAGGGCCGGTGCGGAGGAGCCATGGCCTTGTCCGGCGGGGCGGGCCTACACGCTGTGCAGGGCCCGCTCCAGCACGGTCGCGCCCTCCTCGGCCTCCGCGACGGTGAGCGACAGCGGGGGCGCGATCCGCAGGACGCTGGTGTGGTGGCCGCCGCCCTTGCCGATCAGGACGCCGCCTTCGCGGGCCGCCTCCAGCACCGCTGAGGCCAGTTCGGGTGCGGGCTCGTCGGTTCCGGGACGGACCAGCTCGACGCCGATCATCAGGCCGCGGCCGCGTACTTCGCGTACGCGGTCCGTGCCCGCGCCGATCGCCCGCATCCGCTCCAGGAGCAGCCCGCCGACCCGGCGCGCGTTGCCGGGCAGATCGTGCTCGATGAGGTATCCGAGGTTGGCGAGGCCCGCGGCCATGGTGACCGGGGAGCCGCCGAAGGTCGAGATGGAGTTGGCGTCCAGGCAGTTCATCACCTCGGCGCGGGCGACGACTCCGCCGATGGACATGCCGTTGCCGATGCCCTTGGCGAAGGTGAGGATGTCCGGCGGGCCGCTCGCCGCGTGTGCCTGCCAGCCCCAGAAGTGGTCGCCGGTGCGGCCCCAGCCGGTCTGCACCTCGTCCGAGATCCACAGGATTCCGTGCCGGTCGAGCACCTCGCGGAACGCCGCGTACAGCCCGTCGGGCGGCGAGGTGAAGCCGCCGACGCCCTGGACGGGTTCGGCGATCAGGGCCGCGGGGAGCCGTCCGTGGCCCAGCAGGTCCTCCAGGTCGGCGACGCAGGCCGCGATGAAGTCGGCGTCGGACAGGGCGGCGTACGGGCCGCGGGTGCGCACGCCGCCCTGTACGTACAGGGTCTGCAGCGGGGAGAGGCCGGTCGGTGACCAGGAGCGGTTGCCGGTGACGCCGACCGTGCTGAAGGAGCGGCCGTGGTAGCTGTTGCGCATCGCCAGGACGGCGTTCGACCGGCGGTACTCGGTCGCGAGCAGCAGGGCGGCGTCGTTGGCCTCGGTGCCCGATGTGGTGAAGAAGACGCGCGCGTCGGGGATGCCGGACAGGGCGGCGATCCGCTCGGCGAGCTCGACCATGGGGCGGTTCAGGTAGAGCGTGGAGGAGTGGATGATCCGGCCCGCCTGTTCGGCGACGGCCTTGGTGACCTCGGGCAGCGCGTGCGCGGTCATGGTGGTGAGGATGCCGCCGAAGAAGTCGAGGTACCTGGTGCCGTCGGCCGCCCAGACGTGGCGGCCTTCGCCGTGGGTGAGTTCGACGGGGTTCTCGTAGTAGAGCGCCAGCCAGTCCGGCAGGACGGCCCGGTGCCGGGCGTACAGGTCGGTCACGGCCGCACCAGCCCTTCGTAGGCGTCGGGTCGGCGGTCGCGGTAGAACGCCCACTGGTTGCGCACTTCGTCGATGAGGGCGAAGTCCAGGTCCCTGACGACGAGTTCCTCGGTCTTGTCGCTCGCCGTCTCGCCGACGAACTGCCCGCGCGGGTCCACGAAGTAGCTGGTGCCGTAGAAGTCGTTGTCGCCGTACTCCTCCTGGCCGACGCGGTTGATCGCGGCGATGTAGTACTCGTTGGCGACGGCCGCCGCGGGCTGCTCCAGCTGCCAGAGGTAGGCCGAGAGGCCGCGCGAGGTCGCCGAGGGGTTGTAGACCAGCTGGGCGCCGTTCAGGCCGAGTTGCCGCCAGCCCTCGGGGAAGTGCCGGTCGTAGCAGATGTAGACGCCGACCCTGCCGACGGCGGTGTCGAAGACGGGCCAGCCGAGGTTGCCCGGTTTGAAGTAGTACTTCTCCCAGAAGCCCTTGACCTGCGGGATGTGGTGCTTGCGGTACTTGCCGAGATAGGAGCCGTCGGCGTCGATCACGGCCGCGGTGTTGTAGTAGAGGCCGGACTGCTCGACCTCGAAGACCGGGACCACGATGACCATGCCGGTCTCGCGGGCCAGGTCCCGCATCCGGCGGACGGTGGGGCCGTCCGGGACCGGCTCGGCCCAGCGGTAGTGCTCCGCCTCCTGCACCTGGCAGAAGTACGGGGCGTTGAACACCTCCTGGAAGCCGATGACCTTCGCCCCCTGCCGGGCGGCCTCCCTGGCGTGTTCCTCGTGCTTGGCGATCATTGACTCGGTGTCGCCGGTCCAGGTCGCCTGAACCAGTGCGGCGCGTACGACGTCAGCCATGAGCTGCTCCTTCGACGGGACGTCAGAGAGCCTCTACGCCCGTAGAGTCAAGGCGTTGAGGGACGAACGTAAGCCCCGGCACAGCGCTGGGCAAGACCATCGTCGTGAACCGGCTGAGTCGATCATGTTTCGCACCCGAGCGGGTGAGAAGCGGGCGCGCGGCGGGCGCGGTCAGGACAGCGGGTGGCGCACTCGGTCAGCCGGGGTTGCCCGCGTGCGTCAGCGTCTCCCAGGCCACGAAGAGGTCGTCCGTACCGGCGGGCCGCGTCCGTCGCGCCAGGCGCCGGGTCTGCGGTACGGGCAGGCCGAGCCGGTCGCACAGGTGGTTGAGTACGACCTCCAGATCGGGCCCCAGGGTCAGTTCCGGCTGCCCGCCGCAGAGGTCGGGCGGCATCGGCTCGCCCAGCTGGTGCCGGGCGTGCCACTCGACGGCGGCGCGCAGCCTTTCGCTCACCTCGCCGTAGAGGTCGACGCCCTGGTGGTGGGCGGTCTCGGCGATGTGCGCGGCAGCGGCGAGCGCGTAGCCGACGTGCTCGAAGTTGCGGCAGCTCTCCTGGCCGAGCCCGTCGACGAAGGTCCGCTGCCCGAACCAGTACTCCCTGATCTCCTCGGGGTCGCGGACGGTCCCGCCGGGCGGCGGCAGCGGCAGCGGCCCGTCGGAGCTGAGGTAGAAGTACGCGGGCACCCGCTGGCGGAAGCGGTCGAGTGCCTGGTCGAAGGCCTCGCGGTCGTCCAGGAACACCGCGATGGCGAGCGAGGCGTCCGCGAACGCCAGGTCCCAGTTGCCGTTGTAGTCCGCCACGTCGTCGGCGAACTCGCCGAGGTAGGCGTGTTCGAGCATCGCGCCGAAGCGCTGTACGCGTGCGGGGTCCCAGCCGTCGTAGGTGTGCCGCACCAGCTCGGCGGCGCGCGCCCAGGTCGAGCCCGACCAGGCGGCCTGGAGTCCCGCGTTGCCCTCGGTGTGGTCCGTGAGCACCGCGGACCAGGCGTCCATGATGCGCACCGCCTTGCGGGCGTGCGCCGGGTCGCCGGTGATGTACCAGAGCAGCCCCTGGGTGTACGCGGCGATCGCGTCCTCGCGTTCGGCCGTACAGGCGACGGGCTTGGTGTACGGCGGGCAGGCCACGACCTTGTGCGGGCGCGCCCGGTAGCCGGGGTCCGCGTACCGGCTGCGCCGCATGGCCTGGTACGCCGACGCCCAGGGCTCGGCCCCGGCGCGCACCCGCTCGCGCACGGCGTCCAGCTGGGCGCGGCTGTTGAGCACTCCGGGGTGCCGGAAGTCCGGCGGGCCGGGAGGCGGCGGCGCGAGCGCGGTCAGCAGCGGCGCGCAGAGCGCGACGGCGAGCGCGAGGCGGAGCACGGCGTGTGGTCGGGCCATGTCCGCAGCGTGGACCCTGCCGCACGGCACCGCACGCCGAGACGCGGGGGCGTGCGCGCCCCGCACGCAACCTCGCCGGCTGCCCATTTGGCGGATCATCCGACTTTCGCTGTCCTGTCCCGCTAGCCTGCCCTCCACGAACGGCACGGCCAAGGGGCGGTATGACAGACCTTCACACGGAACCACGGACCACACGGATACCGCTGGCACAGCGGACCCGGCGGACGCACCGGCGGCCGAGGCCCTGGGGCCTGGTCGCCGCGGCGCTCAGCGTCGCTCTGCTCGGGGCGTGCTCGGACGGAAGCACCGACGACAAGGGCGCCGGGACAGCGGCCACGGCGAAGCCGACGCCGACCGTCACCCTGGCCGAGCTGGACTCCCAGAAGGGCGCCACGCTCCGGGCGGCCCAGGACACCGCCGAGGCCGCCGGGTACACGACCTCCGCCCACAACGCCAGCGAGGGTGCGGGCACACCGTCGGGTACCTGGAAGGTGTGCTTCGAGACCGTCCGCGACGGCGCCGTCGACTTCGGAGCCGTCCAGGAGGGCGCGCTCTGCCCTGCCAAGGACGGCGGCCCGCTCACCTGGCCCGACATCCCTGACGTCACCGGCCACACCTACGCCCGCGCCGTCGCGACGCTGACCGAGGCGGGTGTGGACGAGGAGGCCGTCCGCATCGGCTCGGCGTACGAGGACCTGTCCGTGTCCCCCGCCGACGTGGCGGACAGCCCGACCGACTACACGGTCTGCTTCCAGTCACCCGAGCCCGGGGCCGACGTCAAACCCGACACCAAGGCCGCGCTGGACCTGGTCGAGGGCGGCTCCTGCCCGTCGGAGAAAGGCACGTACAAGGACAAGACGAACGACCCCGCCTACACTCCCCCGCCACCGTCCAAGCCCGCGGACAGCACCTCCGGCGGCACCACGAGCGGCGGCACCGCCACGAGCGGAGGAAGCGGCACCGGCGGGAGCGGCACCAGCGGGAGCGGCACCAGCGGCGGCGATGCGAGCAGCGGTGGATCCGGCGGCACCGGCGGATGGAACGGGCAGTGCGAGCTGACCTCTCCGGCGGGCAACTGCTACCGGGCCGGACAGTTCTGCGCGAACAAGCACGTCGGCATGCGGACCCACGACGCCAACGGGCGGATCATCTACTGCAAGGAGCGCGCCAGCGGCCAGCGCTGGAACTACTCCTGACGCGGGCCGCGCACTGGCGGCCCTTTCCGGACAGGACCTAGTTCTCACGCAGCAGGCGGCGGGCCAGGGACCTGCCCTCGGTCACCGCCGCCTCGTGGCTCTCGATCGGCTTCGCCCGCGAGTTCTGGAACAGGATGTACGTCACCTCGGCCGCCGTGCCGCCGCGCACCGGGTCCGGGTCGATGCCCAGCGCGTCGGCGGCGGCGTAGGACGCCTCCCCCACGAGGTCTTCGGGCCCGGTGTCGCCGACCACGGCGTACAGGACCTGGTCCTCGTGGATGACGGCGGCCACCGCGCCGCCCTCGATCCCGGACTCCCTGTGGTCCCAGATCCGGCTCGCCCCCGGCACCACCACATACGGCAGCCGCGCCGCGTCCAGCTGCCGTCCGTCCGACTGCTGGAAGGCGGTGGTCGGCTGGTAGAGCGGGTCGGTCCGCGCGTCGCAGGCCCGACTGGGCCGACCGTCGCAGTCGACGTCCAGGTCGGCCGTGAAGAACACCGCGCCGTTCAGCGCGCAGACCGGGATCTCGGCGGGCGCCTGGGAGTCGGCGCGGTACAGGCCGTACGAGATCTGCGCGCAGCTCCGCGTCTTGGCCAGCAGCGCCGCCGCCGTGGAGCCGTCCGCCGTACCGGACGGCACCGCGTTGTAGAGGAGGACGGAGGACAGGGCAGCGGCGGCGGCCGGGACCAGTGCGCGCATGAGGCACCTCGGGGCAGGACGATCACGAGCTCGGGAACACCACCCTCGCCGAACCTCCGCCAGGCCGCACCTTCTCCGCGGCGGCGGCCACTACCATGCGCGCCCATGAATGAAGACCTGCGCAACATCATCCTCGGGGTGATCGCCGCCGGGGTGACCACCTCGCTCGGCTGGTTCACCCGTACGTATCTGTGGAGGCGCAAGCTCCGCCGCAAGCAGGCCTTCCTCGGGCTGCCGCACCACTCCGAGTCGCTCCTCGTGGTCAGCCGGGATCCGGGCGGCCCGGAGAACTCGGTCGCCCGCAACGACGTGTTCTCGCTCCTCGAACTCGCCGCACTGATCAAGGACTGCGGTGCGCACGCCCAGATCATCACGCACGACACGGCCCAGCAGGGGTTCGGCGAGCGCACCGAGTTCTGTGTGGGCGGGCCCGCCGCCAACCGCCGGATGACCGCGCATCTGCACTCGCTGCTGCCCGGCATACGGGTCAACGTCGACCCGGAGCCGGGGCCGGACCGCGGCGCCTTCCAGGTCGGCGGCGAGCGCTACCGCATGGAGGCGGGCCGCACCGAGTACGTGCTGCTGGCCCGGCTGACCGCGGGGCAGGCGCACGGCACGCGACCGGTGTTCCTGTTCTGCGGCCAGCGGTCCATCTGCAACCAGGCGGCGACCCGCTATCTCGCACGGCATCACGCGCGGCTGGCCCGCAAGTACGGCGGCAACTCCTTCGTCCTGCTCCTCAAGGTCGTCAACTCCCAGGCGTACGGCCCCGATGTGGCCGAGCTGGTCGCGGACGTCACCCGCGCCGCGCAGACCCCGATACCCGCCGCCGCGACGCCGCGCGCCTCACACCGGGCCGGGGGCTGACCGGGTCAGCCCTCGCCCTCCACCTCCACCTCCACCCGCAACGGGAGCGCCTTCACTCCGTTGATGAAGTTGGAGACCAGGCGGCGCGGCCGCCCCGCGGGGGCCAGGGCGGGCAGCAGCCGGAGCGCCTCCTCGTACAGCACCCGCAGCTGGAGCCGGGCGAAGTGCGCCCCGAGGCAGACATGGGGGCCGTCGCCGAAGGAGACATGCGGGTTCGGGGTCCTGGCCAGGTCCAGGCGGTGGGGGTCGCGGAAGACGCGTTCGTCGTGGTTGGCCGACGCGTGCAGCACCACGACCTTGTCGCCCGCCCTGATCCGCTGTCCCGCCAGCTCGGTGTCGCGGGCGGCGGTGCGCCGGAACGTGAGGACGGGCGGGTGCCAGCGCAGGAGTTCGTCCACGGCGTCGGCCATGGCCACCCGGCCGTCGCGCAGCCCGCGCTGTTCGGCCGGGTGCTCGGCCAGCGCCAGCAGGCCGCCGGGCGCGGCGCCGCGTACGGTGTCGTTGCCCGCGACGGTGAGCAGGAAGAAGAACATCTCCAGCTCCTCGGGGGCCAGCCGGGTGTCGTCGGCGGTCGCGTGCGCGAGCGCGGTCATGACGTCGTCGCTCGGGTGACGCCGCTTGTAGGCCGCGAGGTCGCGCGCGTAGGCGAACATCTCGCCGAGCAGCTCGGGCGAGCGCGGGTTCCGGGGGCGTCCGTCCGCGCCGCGGACCACGGCGTCGGCCTCGTCCGGGTCCTGGTAGCCGATCACCCGCTCCGTCCACCGCAGCAGCAGCGCGCGGTCGCTCTTCGGCACGCCCAGCAGATCGGCGAGGTTGAGCAGCGCGTAGTCGTCGGTGACCGTGGCGACCAGGTCGACGACGGGGCCCCGCGCGCGGGCCGCGCCGAGCAGCTCGCCCGCACGCGCGCGTGCCCGGTCCTCGAAGCGGTCGATCCGCCCCGGTGTGAAGGCGCGGCTGACCAGGCGGCGCAGTCGGCCGTGGCAGGGTGGGTCCTGGTTGAGCATGGTGCGGCGGATGAAGGGCAGGTCGGCCGCGGCCGGGTCGCGGATCTGGGTGGCGCCGATGTACGACGAGAACGCGCCGGGGTCCCTGAGGACGCGTACGACGTCCTCGTGCCGGGCGACGGCCCAGAAGCCGGGGCCCGCGGGCCAGCCCAGCACCTCGTACTCCTCCTGCCAGGACACCGGGTGCCGCTCGCGCAGCTCCCGGTAGGCCTGGTGCGGGATTCCGGCGGCGTAGATCCGCGGGTCGAAGATGTCCGGTACGTCGCTCATACGGTCAGGCCACCACGCCGCCTTCTTCGTCCGCGCGCAGGAAGTCCTCCACGGTACGGATCAGTTCGAGCGGGGTCTCGTCCATCGCGTAGTGTCCCGCGCTCGGGATGTCCGCCAGTTCGCCGTGGACGAACCAGCGCAGCCAGGTCTGCCGCATCAGCTCCGCGCTGAGCGCCGGGTCCAGCGCCCCGGTCACGGCGAGCGCCGGAACCCGGCAGCCTTCCAGCTCGGGGTGGAAGTCGTCGCCCGCCCAGGAGTCCAGCCAGGCGCGGAAGGCCTTGGGGTCGCTGGTGTCGAGCGACTGGCGCGTCATGCGGTCGAGCCAGGCGGCGGGACGGTTGCCGCCCGTGGTGGAGTCGAGGATGGCGCGGCGGTACTCGGGCCGGTCGGCCGCCGCGGTGAAGACCTCCCACTGCTCGGGCGGCAGCTCAAGCCCGGAGGCCGGGACGGGCGAGACGCCGACCAGTCGCCGCACCCGGTGGGGTGCGGCCGCCACGACCCGCTGGGCGACCGCGCCGCCCATGGAGTGCCCGATGACCGAGAACCGGTCCCAGCCCAGGTGGTCGGCGAGCGCGAGCAGGTCGGCGGCGCCCTCGCCGGTGGTGTGGTCGCCCACGGCGTCCCTGGCCTGGCCGTATCCGCGCAGGTCGACGACGGCGTACGTGAACGACTCCAGGTCGAGGTCCGGCAGCACGGCGGCGTAGGCGCCGCGGTCGGCGAGCCAGCCGTGTACGGCGAAGACCCGGTGGGGTCCGTCGCCGAGCAGGGTGTGGGGAAGCGTGAAGGGTGCCACGGTTTCTCCGTCCCGAGAGAGGTGTGGGCTCACCACGGTGACGCCAACTCCCCCGCCCGACAAGGGCGCGAAGCGCTCAGCGAGCGCACGCGACGGGGCACGCCGGGAGTATTTTCCTATTTCACGCAACCTGGGAGGCTTCTTCGCCCTCTATCCCGTGTGGACAGAGTTCGTCACGGGAGGTCTCCAGTTGAGCCGCATACGCCGCCACACCACGCCCCGCCGCCGGGGCCGTACCGTCGCTGTCGCGGGCACCGCGCTCCTGGCGTTCGCGCTCACCGCCTGCGGCGGCGGTTCCGGCTCGGGCAAGGCCGGGGATGCCGGATCGGCGGCGAGCAAAGCGAACAATGAGGGCGAAAAGGGCGCGCGAATATCGGTGAACCTGACGGGCGACCAGGCGAAGGCCGGTGAGCCGGTGAAGGTGTCGCTCGCCGACGGCAAGCTCGCGGACGTCACGGTCGCGGACCCGGACGGCGGGAAGCTGACGGGCCGGATATCCGCCGACGGAACGTCCTGGGCCTCGGAGCGCGTCACGTCCCCCGGCACCCGGTACACGGTGACCGCGCGGGACGACCAGAGTCGCACCGCCAAGGCATCGTTCACGACAGCGAAGGCCGGGCAGGTCAACAAGCTGACACTGGCACCCGGCAAGGCCACCACCGTCGGCGTCGCCCAGCCGCTGTCGATCGTCTTCGACAACCCGGTGACGGACAAGGCCGCCGTGGAGAGGCAGCTGAAGGTCACCACATCGAACGACACCGAGGGTTCCTGGGGCTGGATCGAGGACTACTCCGGCAAGGACCGCGTCGACTGGCGGCCCAAGGAGTACTGGAAGCCCGGCACCGAGGTGAAGCTCAACGCCGACCTGAACGGCGTGAACTCGGGCGACGGCGGCGGCTTCTTCGTCCGCGACTACGCCACCCACTTCACGATCGGGAAGGACCAGCGCGCCAGGGTCAACCTGGACGCCAAGGAGCTCACCCTGATCAGGGACGGCCAGGAGGTCAAGACCGTCCCCATGTCGGCGGGCACCCCCGGCGGCGAGAAGGCGTCCTGGGGCGGCACCAGCGTCCTGATGGCCAAGGAGGGCACGATCAGGATGAACTCCGAGACGGTCGGACTCGGCGACGCGTACGACAAGATGGTCGACTACTCGATGCGGCTGACCTGGTCCGGGATGTACGCGCACGCCGCGCCCTGGAACGCCGCCTACTTCGGCAACGCCAACCGCAGCTCGGGCTGCGTCGGCATGAGCGACGCGGACGCCGCGTGGGTGTACGACCAGGTGCAGGTCGGCGACCCGTTCACGGTCGAGGGCAGCGGGGACAAGGGCGCTCCGGCGCCGGGCAACGGCTACGGCGCGTGGAACCTCAGCTACGACCAGTGGCAGGCGAAGAGCGCCCTGGCCTGAGCCCGCCAGCGAATCCCCTTTTCGTTACCTGTACGTAACTTACCGGCGGGTTACCTCCAGTAAGGGGTGCCGGTTACCGTCGGGTCACTTTCACCTCATGAGTGAGGAGTGACCCGTGGCACACCCGCGCAAGGCTCTGCGTACCACCACGATCGGCACCGTCTCGGCGGCCCTGGCCGCCGGGACGGCCCTCAGCCTCGCCCCCACCGCGCTCGCTGCCCCGGCCGCTCGACCCGCAGCCCAGTACACCGACGCGGCGGACGTGCGCTTCGTCGACATCACCGGCGACGGCGGCACCGTGCTCAAGGCCAACGTCTTCACTCCGGCGGGCGCGGCGGCGGGCGACAGACATCCGGTGATCGTCCTGCCCACCAGCTGGGCTATGCCGCAGATCGAATACCTCGCCCAGGCGAAGAAGCTGGCCGGCTCCGGCTATGTGGTGGTCAGCTACAACTCCCGCGGCTTCTGGCAGTCCGGCGGCGAGATCGAGGTCGCGGGCCCGCCCGACATCGCCGACGCCTCCAAAGTGATCGACTGGGCGCTGGCGAACACCCCGGCCGACCCCGACAAGGTCGGCATGGCGGGCGTGTCGTACGGGGCGGGCATCGGTCTGCTGGCCGCCGCGCACGACAAGCGGATCAAGGCCGTGGTCGCGATGAGCGGCTGGGCCGATCTGGTCGACTCGATCTACAGCGGGCGCACCCAGCACGTCCAGGCCGCGGGCCTGCTCACCGGCGCCGGGTATCTGACCGGCCGCCCGAGCGCCGAACTCCAGCAGATCATGAAGGACTTCCTCGGCTCTGACTTGGCCAGGGAACAGCACATGATCGACTGGGGCGAGAAGCGCTCCCCCGCGGCCTACGTCGACGCGATCAACCGCAACGGCACCGCGGTGATGCTGGGCAACGCCTGGGGCGACACCATCTTCCCGCCCAATCAGTACGCGTCGTTCTACGAGAAGCTCACCGGACCCAAGCGCCTGGAGTTCCGCCCCGGCGACCACGCCACCGCCGAGGCGACCGGGCTGCTCGGGCTGCCCAACGACGTATGGACCAACTCCCAGCGCTGGTTCGACCACTACCTCAAGGGCGCGGACAACGGGATCGACCGCGAGCAGCCGGTCCAGCTCACGTCGCGCTCGCGAGGCGGCTACGAGGGCTACCCGGACTGGAAGTCGGTCGGCGCCGACCGGAAGAAGTTCGCGCTGGGCTCGACCCAGAAGGTCTGGGCGAACGTCGACTCGGGCGCGAACGGCGGGGTGACGCTCCTGTCCAACACCCTGGACCAGTTCCTCAAGCTGCCCCCGATGGCGTACGTACCGCTGCTGCCGCGCGGCTTCGCCGCCGTCTGGAAGTCCGAGCGGTACCCGACCGCCCAGCGGGTGCGCGGAACGGCCAAGCTGCACACCACGGTCACCAGCACCAAGGAGAGCGGCACCCTCGTCGCATACCTCTACGACGTGGGTCCGCTCGGCCTCGGCAAGCTGGTCAGCAACGCGCCGTACACCTTCCACGGCCAGACGCCGGGCCAGCCGTTCGGTGTGGACCTGGACTTGTTCTCCACGGCCTACGACGTCCCGGCGGGGCACCGTCTGGCACTGGTGATCGACACGGTCGACCCGCTCTACATCGAGCACAACCCGACCGGCGCGCAGCTGACCTTCTCCTCGCCCGCGACCGACCCGTCGTATGTGTCGGTGCCGCTGCGCGAGAAGTGATCACCGGCTGCTGCCGGGCCGACCTGGCCCCCTGTTGAGCTACTGCGCGCCCGGCAGCAGCGTCCCGTACCCATATGGGACTTAACAGGCGACACGCACTAATTGACCATTAACCGTATTTCTCAGCCTTCGGAGGCCTCCGCGTAGACCTGGGAGAGCTCCGGCGCGCCGCCCACCGCCCAGTCGAGACCGGCCTCCACGACCTGGATCTCGCGCCCCGAGGCGAGCCTGACCACGGGGTGGCCGCCGGGCCAGACATGCCAGGCGGCTCCGGGGACCGTGCGCACCACGACCGTGCCGAGGTAGAGCCCCGCGTCGTTGCCGATCCAGGGCAGCAGCTCCGGATCGTCGCGCCAGCGCGGCGGCAGCTGGTCCAGCGCCTCCAACGAGGCGGGGCTGTCGTCGAGTTCCAGGCCCGCGTCCGCGGCCTGGGAGCGCAGCAGCTCGCATTCGGACAGCAGCTCGGCGACCGCGTCGGGGTCCGCCATGAACGCCCCCGCGAGCCCCTCGTCCCCCTCGGCCCGGTCCGCGGTCTGCCGGTTGCGCCACTTATCCAGGAACGGGATATGCATAGGTGACCTCACAGGGTGGCGTGTGCGGGCGGGCGGCAGGCGGCGGATAGCCCTGAATTGTCCCATCTTTCCTCGTTCCTGTGCTGTTATCGCTCTAACTTGCCCGGAGGACACCGGAAGGAGTGGGCGTGCGGCGAGGTCATAGGGGCGTCTGGGGTGGAGCGGCGGCGCTGGCGCTGCTGGCGGGGGCCGCGCCGCCCACCGCGGCCGGTACGGGGAGCGGAGCCGGTACGGGGAGCGCGGCCGGGCCGTGGGCGCTGCCCCTTGAGCTGCTGTTCGACAACCGGGCAGTGAGCGACGACGCCCGGCCCGGCGCGGCCGACTTCGACGGCTCGGGCGCGTCCCTGTCCGCGCGGGACCTGAGCGCGGCGGGCTGGACGCCCGGACGCTGGCTGTCCGTCGACGCGACCCGGCTACGCCTGCCGGACTGGGATCCGGGCGAACCCGACAACGTACGGTCCGACGGCCAGCTGGTGCGCGTCGGCGGGCGCGGCACCGCGTTGTCCTTCCTGGTCGCCGGGACCGGCGGCACGGCCAGCGGAACGGGAACCGTGCGCTACCGCGACGGGTCGGTCAGCCGCTACCGGCTCACGGCGCCCGACTGGCGCACGGGCCCGCTGGCCGCCAAGGCGGTGGCCCTGCCGCACATCAACACCCCAGGCGGCCAACGCGCCGAACAGGCACGGCTGTATGTGGTGTCCGTGCCGCTGGCCGCGGGGCGTCAGGTCGCCTCGGTCGCGTTGCCCGAGGATCCGGCCGGGGCCGACCTCCATGTGTTCGCGCTCGCCGTGCGGGCGGCCGCGCGGGGCTGGACCGGGACCTGGTCGGCGTCCACCTCCGGATACGCGGCGGTCGGGCCGTGGACCGACCGGACGCTGCGCCTGGTCGTGCGTACGTCGGTGGGCGGCCCGCGGGTGCGGATCCGGCTGGCCAACACCTTCGCGGGTTCCCCGGTCCGTGTCGCGCGCGCCACGGTCGCGGTGCGGGCGGCGGGGGCGGCCGCGCGGCGGCGGCCCGTGCCGCTCTCCTTCGGGGGCGGCCCCGGCGCGGACATCCCGGCCGGGGCCCAGGTGGTCAGCGATCCGCTGGGCTTCGACGTGCCCGCGGACAGCGACCTGCTGGTCAGCTTCCATCTGCCGGGCGCCGTGGCGGCGGCGCCCGTGCACCACCGGGCGCTGCGGCGCTCGTATCTCAGCGAGCCCGGCGACCACACGGCGGACGGCTCGCCGGACGCGTACACCTCGACGCTCTCCGTCTGGCCGTTTCTCACGGGGGTCGATGTGGGCGGCGGGCCGGGTTCGGTGGTGACGCTGGGCGACTCGATCACGGACGGGGTGGGGTCGACGCCGGACGCCGCCCGACGCTGGCCGGGCGTGCTGGCGCGGCGGCTGCTCGCCCAGGACGAGGTTCCGCGCTACGGGGTCGTCAACCACGGAATCTCCGCGAACCGGGTGGCCGCCGACGTCTATCCAGGTGACGGGGTGTCCCGGCGCACCGGCGGGGTGAGCGCCGTGCACCGGCTGGAGCGCGATGTGCTGGCGCAGCCGTCGGCACGTACCGTCATCGTGTTCGAGGGCGTCAACGACCTGCGGTGGGGCGCATCGGCGGAGCGGGTGATCGCCGGGCTGCGGGAGATCGCCGACCGGGCGCACGCGCGGGGGCTGCGGGTGGTGGCGGCGACGATCGTGCCCTGCGCGGGCGAGCCGCGCTGCACGGCGGCGGTGGACGCGGAGCGCGCGGCGGTGAACGCGTATCTGCGCGGCGCCGACGTCTTCGACGCCGTGCTCGACTTCGACGCGGTGCTGCGGGACCCGGCGCGGCCCGCCCGCATGCTGCCCGCGTACGACAGCGGCGACCATCTGCACCCCGGCGACGCGGGTCTCGCGGCGCTGGCGGATTCGGTGGATCTGCGCCTGCTGCGGGCCGACTGACCCGGCGGGGCCGCCGGAGCGTCGGGGCCGATCAGCTGTCTCGTGCCCCAGGACAGCTGTCCCGGATCAGATGTCCAGGTCCACCACCACGGGGGCGTGGTCCGACGCGCCCTTGCCCTTGCGCTCCTCGCGGTCCACATAGGCGTCCCGCACCGCCTTGGTGAAGGGCGCGTTGCCGTAGACCAGGTCGATGCGCATGCCGCGGTTCTTGGGGAAGCCGAGGTTGCGGTAGTCCCAGAAAGTGAACGGGACGTCGTACTTGAGGGCGCGCGGCATCACCTCGGACAGGCCCTCAGCGCGCAGGGCGTCGAGGGCGGCGCGCTCGGCCGGGGTGACGTGGGTGGAGTCGTCGAAGAGGCTGATGTCCCAGACGTCGGAGTCCGTGGGCGCCACATTGAAGTCGCCGAGCAGCGCGAAGGGCCGGGGGTCCGCCGCCTGGGCGGTGACGGCCGCCCGCAGGGCGTCCAGCCACTGGAGCTTGTAGGCGTAGTGGGGGTGCTCCGGCTCGCGGCCGTTCGGCACATAGACCGACCAGACCCGGACGCCGCCGCAGACGGCCGAGACGGCGCGGGGCTCCACCTCGCCGTCGTAGCCGGGGTCGCCCGGCAGGCCCTTCGCGACGTCCTCCAGACCGACCTTGGAGACCAGCGCCACGCCGTTCCACCGGCCGGTGGCGTTGACCGCCGACTCATAACCGAGCTCGCGCAGCTCGTCGGCCGGGAACTGCTCGGCGGCGCACTTGGTCTCCTGGACGCACAGCACGTCCGTGCCGGTGTTCTCCAGCCAGGCCAGCAGGCGGGGCAGTCGGGCGGTGATCGAGTTCACGTTCCAGGTGGCGATGCGCATGTCTCACAACCTACCGGGCGGGTCTGACAACCGGGCGGCCGTGGCTACACACGGGTGGCGTCCCCGGACGCCAGCCGGGTGTGGTCGGCGCCGCCGAGGTTGCCGATGTGGGTGTCGTAGATGGGACGGGCGAGGTCGGTCAGCAGCGCGTCGTGGATGTCGATGGCGCGCTGCGGCTTGACCTCACGGACGTACTCGATGACCTCGGCGACCTTGTTCCAGGGCGCCATCACCGGGACGAGGAGGGTGTCGACCGGGTGGTCGGGGACGGTGAGGGCGTCGCCGGGGTGGAACACCGAACCGTCGACCAGGAAGCCGACGTTGGTGATCCGCGGCAGGTCGGGGTGGATCACCGCGTGCAGTTCGCCGTGCACCTGGACGTCGAACCCGGCGGCTGTGAACGTATCGCCGTGGCCGACCGTGTGGACCCGGCCGGGGAACGCCGCCGAGAGCTGCTCGGCGACGGCGCGCAGCGTCCAGATCTCGGCGGCCGGGTTGGCGTCGAGAGCCGCCCGCAGGCGGTCCTCGGCGAAGTGGTCCGGGTGCTCGTGGGTGACCAGGACCGCGTCGGCGCCGACCGCGGCGTCCGGTTCGCTGAAGGCGCCGGGGTCGACGACCAGGGTGCGGCCGTCTTTGCGCAGACGCACGCAGGCGTGCGACTTCTTCGTGAGTTCCAGTGCCATGGCGGTTCCCTGCGCCTCTCCGTCTGCGTGTCCCTCGTGGGCCGTCGCGGCCCTGTCCGTGCCCATCCTGCTACTCCTGGAGCGTGGTCTCCTGGCGGATGACCTCCTGGGCGACGCGGAACGCCGCCTCGGCGGCCGGTGCGCCGCAGTGGACGGCGGTCTGCAGCAGCACTTCCCTGATCTCGTCGGGGGTGAGTCCGCCCCGCAGGGCGGCGCGGCTGTGCGCGGCGAGGTCGTCCAGGTGGCCGCCGGCGGCCAGCGCGGTGAGGGCGACGCAGCTTCGGGTGCGCCGGTCGAGTCCCGGCCTGGCCCAGACCTCGCCCCAGGCGTAGCGGGTGAGGAACTGGTCGAACTCCGCGCCGAAGCCGTCCGCCGCCGCCAGCGCGCCGTCCACGTACGCGTCGCCCAGCACCTCGCGGCGTACCTTCAGCCCGGTCGCGTACGGGTCGGGGCGCACCGCCGGTTCGGGCTCGGCCGCGGGGGCGAGCTCCGCGACCGGGCCGCGCGCTCCGGGCAGCGCGCCCGTGCCCGCGGCCCTGACGGCGGGGGCGGGCCCGGCGGGCGGCGTCACGGGCGGCGGCTGGCCGTCGGACCAGGCGGTGGAGAAGTGGCGTACCAGCAGCTCGGTGACGGCGGCGGGCTGTTCGACGGGCGCGAGGTGGGAAGCGCCCGGCACCACGGCGAGCCGGGCGTCCGGGATCCCGGCGACCAGCGTACGGGCCTGGGCGGGGCCGGTGATCTGGTCGTCCGAGCCGACCAGGACCAGGGTGGGGACGGCGATCCGGCCGAGCTCCGAGCGGACGTCGAAGACGGCGAGCGCCTCACAGGCGGAGATATAGCAGCCGGGGTCGGTGGTGCGCACCATCTGCACGGCCCACTCGGTGATCGCGGGCTGGTTGGCCGCGAACCCGGCGGTGAACCAGCGCTCCGGCGCGGTGCGGGCCATCGGGTCGAGGCCATGGGTGCGCACGACGACGCCGCGCTGGCGGAACTCGTCGGCCGTGCCGAACCGGGGCGAGGTTGCGATCAGCGCCAGCGAGGCCACCCGGTGCGGGTGACGCAGCGCGAGGTCGACGCCGATCGCGCCGCCGAGCGCGCAGCCCGCGAAGCCGAACCGGTCGACGCCCAGGGCGTCGAGGGTGGCCAGCACCCGGTCGGCGAGTCCGGCGACGGAGTCCGTGGGGTGGGCGGGAGCGCCGCCGTGGCCCGGCAGGTCGAAGCGGAACACGCGCCAGGTGCGCGAGAGCTCCGGTATCTGCCGGTCCCACATGTGCCAGGTGGTACCCAGTGAGGGACCCAGGATCAGGACCGGGGCGTCTTCTGGCCCGTCAAAGCGGTATTGCAGGGTGTTCGTCGACGTCTCACTCACCCGCCCGACCCTCTCATCTGTCACCCGCGGAGCTACTGGCAGGGCCAGAAAGTCCGGGGGATGCGCCGCAGGACGCCGGAGCGCCAAGGGCTCATTCCGGGCGGGTCCCGAGCAGCTCGGCCAGGAAGGCGACGATCTCGTTCCGGGCCTGCGCGGTGGGGTGACCGTCCTGGTCGACGAGGTGCGCCGTGACGCTGTGGGCGCAGCCGACGACGTCACGGAAGAAGGACGCCGCCGCCAGAGCAGGCCGCCGCCCGCGAGCAGTACGGCGGGCCGGGACCAGCAGCCAGGGCTGACCAGTACGCCGCCGAGTCCGGCGAGCGCGCCGCTGGCCAGCAGCAGCGGCCCCGCGCAGCAGGCGTTCATCACCCGTACGAGGCCGACTCCCGCCAGGGGGCCGCGCGGGCCGCCGCTCCGGCGAGCGCCGGGGTCGCCGCCGGGCCGGTTCCCGAAGTGGCGCCTGGGCGGTCGGGGCGGTCGGCCGGGCAGGTCATCGCGCTCACTCCGCGCCGGGGACGCGGGGGCAGCAGTCCAGGGCCGTCGCGTTGTCGGCGGCCAGCGCGCGGGCCAGGGCGACCAGATCGACCACACGTGGGTCGCCGACCGAGTAGCGCAGTCTCCGGCCGTCTCGGCGCGCGGTCACATAGCCGCAGTCGACCAGGCAGGACAGGTGTACCGACACCCGCGGCTGGGAGATCCCCGCGTACGCGACGCACTCGGCGGACGTCCGCTCGCCGCCGATGATGAACCGCAGCAGGCTCAGCCGGGTCGGGTCCGCGAGGGCCCGGAAGAACCGCGCCGTGGTGTCCAGGTGGAGGCACGGCACATCGGACGCCGCCGCGCCGAGCGTGCCGGCGGTGGCGGTGGCGGTGGGTGCAGTGGTGGACACTGCGGCGGGTTTCATGCGGCCTCTCTCCGGTTCATCCCGTGAGCTCTCCGATCGAACTATTCGCCTATCCGCATAGTATGCTGGGGTTCCGTTATTCGGCAATGCGCATGGCGAGGAGCGGTGCAGTGGCCGATGAGCCATCCGAGACGCGCTACGAGACGCGCTACGACCTGGCGGTCATCGGCTCCGGGAGCGCCGCGTTCGCCGCCGCGATCGGTGCCCGCCGTCAGGGCAGAAGCGTGGTGACAGTCGAACGCGGCACCGTCGGCGGGACGTGTGTGAACACCGGGTGTGTGCCCTCCAAGGCGCTGCTGGCCGCCGCACAGGCCCGGCACACCGCGCTGTCCGGCCGCTTCCCCGGCATCGCCGCCACCGCTCCTGCCGTGGACTTTCCCGCCCTGATCGACGGCAAGCGGCGGCTGGTGACGGAACTCAGAGACCACAAGTACGTCGACCTGGCCGCCGAGTACGGCTGGCGGATCGTGCCCGGCACCGCCGCCTTCACCGAGGGCCCGGCCCTGCGGGTGAAGTTGACCGACGGCGGCACCCGGCGGATCGAGGCCGAGCACTACCTCATCGCCACCGGGTCCGCCCCCTGGTCGCCGCCCGTCGACGGCCTCGCCCAGGCCGGTCACCTGACGTCGGCCACCGCCATGGAACTCGACGAACCGCCCGAGACGCTCATCGTCGTCGGCGGCAACGCCATCGGCCTTGAGCAGGCCCAGCTCTTCGCCCGGCTGGGCACACGCGTGACCGTGGTCGAGGCCTTGGAGCGGCTCGCCCCCTTCGAGGAACCGGAGGTCTCCGCGGCCATCGAGGCGGCCTTCGCCGACGAGGGCATCGCCGTGCACACGGCCGCCGCGGCCACTCGGGTCCGGCGCGATCCGTCCGGGTACACACTCACCGCCGCCCGCGCCGACGGGCAGCGCGTCGACGTACGCGGGCGGCAGCTGCTGGTGGCCACGGGACGTCGCCCGGTCACCGCCGGACTGAACCTGGACGCCGTCGGGGTCGGGACCGGCGGGCGCGGCGAGGTAGTCGTCGACGCGTATCTGCGCACCGCCAACGAGCGGATCTGGGCGGCGGGAGACGTCACCGGCCACCCGCAGTTCGTGTACGTCGCGGGCGCGCACGGCGCCCTAGTCGCCGACAACGCCTTCGGCGGCGCGCGGCGCACCCTCGACTACCGCCAGCTGCCTCGGGTGACCTTCACCTCCCCCGCGATCGCCTCCGTCGGCCTGACCGACGCCCAGGCCGGACAGGCGGGGATCGCCCGCGAGTGCCGGGTGCTGCCGCTGGAGTACGTGCCCAGGGCGCTGGCCGACCGGCAGCACCGGGGCCTGGTCAAGCTGGTCGCCGAGCGCGGCACCGGCCGCCTGCTCGGCGCGCACGCCGTCGCCGACGGCGCGGGGGACCTGATCGCCACCGCGGTACTCGCGCTCGACGCACAGCTGACGGTCCAGCAGCTGGCCGCCGCCTGGTCTCCCTACCTGACCATGGCCGAGGCGCTGAAGCTGACCGCCCAGGCCTTCGACCGCGACGTCACCGAACTCTCCTGCTGCGCCTCGTGAGAGACCTGGGTCAGGCCAGTCCCGACAGTGCGCCCACCGGGTCCCGGTCCGGGGTGCCGCGCGGCCACCAGTCCTCGCGGCCGGGTTCCGACTCGTAGGCGTACCAGCGGGCGTCGCGGCCGAAGCGGAGCTGAAGGTGGCCGCGTGGGTGGGTGAGGCGGTTGCGGGCGGGGCGGAACGGCGGGAACTCCGCGGCCAGCAGGGCGGGCCGGGCCTGGTCGAAGGGACCGGCCGGGGGATCCCAGGGCTCTTCAAGTACGGCGAGGCCCGGCCGACCGCCCTGCCGCCAGGCGGCGACCGCGCGGGCCAGGTCTCTGGTGCCGCGGCCGGTGGCGGACGCGAGTGCCGCGTACAGGGTCCGGGTGGCCGCGGTGAGGCCCGATCCGGGGCGGGCGGCCGCCAGCCGGACGGCGTCCTGCCAGAGGGTCAGGCCCGCGACCGGGTCCTCGCCGGTGCGCAGCAGGGCGTGCGCGCGGGCGGCCGCGTCGGTGGCGAGCTGGTCCAGGGCCAACGGGTCGGGGCCACCGGGCGCGGCGGGGTAGGCCGGAGGCTGCTCGGGGTGCGCGAGGGGCGGCGGGGGCGCGGGGAGCAGCGGGAGCGGGCGCGGGGCGAGCGCGTCCCGCGCCCGGACGCCGGGTATGCGGGGGCGGTGTGCGCCCTCCTGGCCCGCGCGCGCCGCGAAGGTGGCGTTGCGGCGGGAGAGCTCGTCTAGGGCGTGTGTCGGAGGTCCCTCCGTCCGCCCGGAGTGCGGGACTTCCGACACACGCCCCAGCAGCCGGGGCTCATCGCGGCCGCGCAGCAGCAGGAGGACGAACGGGTCCTCGTCGAGCAGCCGGGCCGTCTCGTAGCAGAGCGCGGCGGCGTGCTCGCAGGGGCGGCCGGAGTCCGGGCAGGAGCAGAACGGTTCGAGGTCGCCGGGTCCAGGCAGCAGGTCGGGGCCGAGTGACGGTGGCAGGTCCTGGTCGAGCAGCGCCGCGATATGGCCGGGGGTTCGCGCGGCGGTGTCGAGCAGTCGGTCCCACGCGGTGTCGGACAGGGTCGGCAGCTCGATCCGGGCGCGGTACGGGCGGGGGCGGCTGCCGTGCACATACGCCTGGACCTGGCCGGGTGTGACGGTGATCGCGTCGACCAGGCCCTGGCGCGCGTACCGGTCGCCGCGGGCCAGCCGGGCCGCGTCCAGGGCCGAGTCCTCAAGCGCCGCGACCCAGGCGCGGCCCCACCAGCTCTGGGCGCCGTCCGCCGCCCGCCGCCCTCCGCCGCGGGCGGGGAAGGTACGCCGCGCGTCCCCGGCCGCACTCGCGGGCCGCTGTCCGGCGCCGGGGCCCTGTCGAGATATGGCGGCTGTCCCCTTGGCGCCGCCACGGCGTCGCCCGGTGGCTGGGGAGCGTCTCCCCGAGACGCTCCCTGGGCCGCGCCCTGGGTGTGCTCCGGTGTCGGTGCGGGGTGGTGGGTCCTCGCTGGCCGTGCCCTGGCGTGCGACGCGCAAGGCCTCCCGTGCCACGTCCGCGGGTCGCCGCCCGGAGGGCTCGGGCGCTCGCGCGGGCCCGTCGCCGGATGCGGTCGGACGCGCGGCCGCCTCCCGTTCTTCTGGCGCGTCGTCGCCTTCGGGGCTGTGCGACGGCTCCGCCATGCGGTCACGCAGCGCCCGCCTGGCCGCGTCCGCCGGATGGGTGTCCGTATCCCCCGTGTGTCGGTCGGCTGGCTTGAGCGGGGGGTCGGGCGCGCGCCCCGGATCGTTCGCGGCGGGTCGCCCGCGGATAGCCGCGCGGGCGCGGTCGGCGGGGCTTGGGGCCGGGGTCATGCGGGGGACCTCCGGAGCGAGATCAGGTCGGCGAGCTCGCGGTCCGTGAGCTCGGTGAGGGCCGCCTCGCCCGAGCCGAGTACGGCGTCGGCCAGGGCGCGCTTGGCGGTGAGCATCTCGGCGACGCGGTCCTCGACCGTGCCCTCGGTGATCAGGCGGTGGACCTGGACCGGCTGGGTCTGGCCGATGCGATACGCCCGGTCGGTCGCCTGTTCCTCGACCGCGGGGTTCCACCAGCGGTCGAAGTGGATGACATGGCCCGCTCGGGTGAGGTTGAGGCCGGTGCCCGCCGCCTTGAGCGAGAGGACCAGGACCGGTGTGGCCCCGCTCTGGAAGCGGTCCACCAGGTGTTCGCGCTCGGTCACCGGTGTGCCGCCGTGCAGCAGCTCGGCGGGGATCGCCCGAGCGGTGAGGTGCTCGCCGATCAGCCGGGCCATGCCGACGTACTGGGTGAAGACCAGCGCGGAGCCGTCCTCGGCGATGAGGGTGTCCAGCAGCTCGTCCAGCAGGGCGAGCTTGCCGGAGCGGCCGGTGAGACGGGCGGCGGGGCCCTCCTTCAGGTACTGCGCCGGGTGGTTGCAGACCTGCTTCAGCGCGCCGATGAGCTTGAGGACGAGACCACGGCGGGCGATCCCGTCGGCGGCCTCGATCGCGGCCATCGACTCGCGCACCACGGCCTCGTAGAGCGCGGCCTGTTCACGCGTCAGCGGCACCGGGTGATCCGTCTCTGTCTTGGGCGGCAGCTCGGGGACGATGCCCGGATCCGACTTCCTGCGGCGGAGCAGGAAGGGGCGGATCAGCCGGGCGAGCCGGTCCGCCGCCTCGGTGTCCTGGCCGTCGGCCGCGCCGCCTTCGACGGCCCGCGCGTGGCGCGCGCGGAACGACTTCAGCGGCCCGAGCAGTCCGGGTGTGGTCCAGTCCAGCAGGGCCCAGAGCTCGGAGAGGTTGTTCTCCACGGGGGTGCCGGTGAGCGCGACGCGGGCGGGTGCCTGGATGGTGCGCAGCGCCTTCGCGGTCGCCGAGTAGGCGTTCTTGACGTGCTGGGCCTCGTCGGCGACGACCAGCCCCCAGCGCTGCCCGGCGAGCCGCTGCGCCGCGCCGCGCATCGTGGCGTAGGTGGTGAGGACGAAGCCGCCGTCGAGGTCTTCCAGGGTGCGGCCGGTGCCGTGGTAGCGGCGCACCGGGACTCCGGGGGCGAACCGGGCGATCTCCCGCTGCCAGTTGCCGAGGAGGGACGCGGGGCAGACCACCAGGGTCGGCTCCGGGCGGGCGCGCCGCAGGTGCAGGGCGATCAGGGTGACGGTCTTGCCGAGGCCCATGTCGTCGGCGAGGCAGCCGCCGAGGCCGAGTGACGTCATCTGGTCGAGCCAGGCGAGCCCGCGCAGCTGGTAGTCGCGCAGCTGGGCCCGCAGGCCCGGCGGCGGGTCGGCCGGGGGCAGGCCCTGGTTGAGCCGGTCGCGCAGCGCGGCGAGCGCGCCGACCGGGACCGCTTCGACGCTCTCGCCGTCCACGTCCGCGGTGCCGGTGAGGGCGGCGGAGAGCGCGTCCACCGGGTCGAGGAGGCCGAGCTCGCGCTTGCGGGCCTTGCGGACCAGGGCTGGGTCGACCAGGACCCAGCGGTCCTTGAGCCGTACGACGGGGCGGTGCGCCTCGGCGAGCTGGTCCATCTCCGCCTCGCTGAGCGGGTCCCCGCCGAGCGCCAGCTGCCAGCGGAACTCCAGCAGCCGCCCGGTTTCAAAGAAGCTCGTGCCGTCCGTGGCGGAGCCGGGCGCGGGCCGTACGACCGCGGCGGCGGAGAGGTCCTGGGCCAGGTCGCGCGGCCAGTGCACGGCCACCCCGGACGCGCCGAGCCTGCTCGCGGCCGTGCCGAGCAGCTCGTACAGCTCCGGTTCGGACAGCGGCAGTACGGCGGGAACGTCCTGGTCCAGGAGTCGTTCCAGCGGCGGCCAGACGCGGGCGGCGCGGCGCAGGGCGAGCGCCGCGTCCACCTGGGCGCGCGGTCCGAAAACCGGGTCGCCGTCCCCCGCCCAGAGCGCGGCGGCGTCGATGACGAGGGTGGGGTCGGCCAGGCTGTGCACCTGGACGACCGCGGCGCCCGCCGCGCGGCCGTCGGCGCGGCCGTCGTCGGCGCGGTCGAAGAGCTCGGTGCCTGACAGGTCCAGGCGCAGCGAGATCCGTACGCCGGTGTCCATCCCGGCGGCGGCCTCCGCGGCCCAGGCGCGGGCGCTGGGCAGCCGCTGCGGCGCGCGGGCCGCGAAGGGGGCGCCCGCCCCGGGCGCGGCGGCGGGGGGGTGTTTTAAACAAAAACCAGCCCCCCCGACCC